>NZ_JABDWC010000028.1:0-94394 GCF_019685155.1 Rhizobium sp. NZLR1b | reverse complement strand
TCCGTGCGGCACCGATGCGATGGACGAGCCAGGTACCGAGCACGGCGAATGCCACCGTGGAAAACTGGACTAGGCCGGTGACCGTGCCGACGAACGCATAGTCGAAGGCAAGATCTTTCCGCATGTCGGGGATGATCTGAGAAAAAAGGCTGAGGCCGAAGCCGTAACACGTGCCAACGCAGGCGATCATGACGGCTACGAGAACGTTACCCGGGATACGCACGTTAGTCATGATGATCGGCCTCTGTTGGCAACCGGGTTCACGCTCCCGCTCGACGCGATGATCATCTAGCATGGGCAGCCGGCGGACTGTCGGGTCTGCGACGATGGGAGGGAGGTCGTGGGTCGGCATCGAATAATTGATCCCAGTCGCGCAGATCTGCTTGACCCCAAAAAATGCCATTCATTGCAACTTGCGCACCTGACCAAACGTGCCGCACGCGTTCGAAAGGTTCATCTCGCCGCCATGCTTGCAACGAGATCGCTGAACCTTAGAATGATTGACTTATTTGAGCCTAGGCTGCCGGCTCCGTGATGTCCATTCGTGTCGAGATTTCACCCAACTTTGCATTTCATCGCGACCCTGCGGAGACGCCGATATCGCAAATTCGTCAATGCGTTCTCAGCCACTGAATGGATCAGCCTCAAATGCAAGTCTAAGTCAAAGCGTTGTGAAACTGAACCACCTCTGGCGCCTTGCAGCGGTTCAGGGCATCCTATGATGGCTGAAAATTGTGTTTATGGCAGTTGGAGGAAGGCCGATGCGCTGCTTTACCGTGCTTGGACCCTCGCAGACCGGAAAATCGACAGTCGTGGAAAAACTCGGCTCCCTGGAGGGGACGCCGAGAAAATCCAGCTCCCCTTATGGATTGAACCTCACAGAATTCACCTTCGGAAACGAGGCGTGGTGTGCACTGGATGCGCCAGGCCCCAACGAAGCGTTGGCGCATGCGCAGCACGCACTTCTTGCCAGCGACGCCTGCATACTGTGCGTTTCATCGGCACCCGCGCAGGCTGTGCTCGCCGCGCCCTATCTGCGGATAATCGAAGCCTCGGGGACGCCTTGCATCCTCTTCGTCAACCGGATGGACGAGCCGATAGGGCGGTTGAGGGACGTGATCGCCGCGCTTCAAGACTACGCCAACCACATCCTTTTGCTTCGCCAGATCCCGATCCGCGAGGGGGACAGGATCATTGGCAGTTGCGATCTGATTTCGGAACGGGCGTGGCGATACCGGGAAGGCCAGACGTCGGCGCTGATCGCAATCCCCGAAAGCACTGCCGAACGCGAGCACGAGGCGCGCACCGAGCTCCTGGAACAACTGTGCGAATTTGATGACTGGCTTCTCGAGGAACTGATCGAGGACCACGAGCCATCCAGTGATGCGCTCTATGCCATTTCATCACGGGTTCTCAGGGAAAACAGAATTATCCCGGTCCTGATCGGTGCTGCAAGTCACGGCAACGGCATGACGAGGCTGATGAAGGCGCTGCGCCACGAGGCGCCGCCGGTAGGGGTTCTTCGGCAGCGTCTCGCTCATATGGGAACTGTCGATGAAGGCAAGCTGGTGGCCGTAAGCTTCCATGCCTATCATCGCCAGAATGTCGGCAAGACGGTGCTCGTGCGCGCACTTGGCGAGGGACTGCGGCAAGGCGCATCACTGGGCGGCTCCAGCCTCGGCGCCGTACAAAATCTCGCAAACGGGCGGTCCAATTCGGCGGTTCTGCCTGCGCCGGGGGATGTCTTCGCGACGGTCAAGTCCGACCACCTGCCCGTCCCTTCGCTGTTGACCTCCGGCGCGGTGGTCGCCCCGCCTGAGTGGACGGAACCACCCACGCCGATGCTTGAAAGGATCCTAATTCCGGGCAGCGAGCGCGATGAAAACAAACTTTCCGCAACGCTGGCGAAACTTTCCGAGACGGATCGCGGTCTGAAAGTCTTGCAGGAGGAAGGCACGGGCGCTCAACTCGTCCGCGCCCAAGGGCCGATGCATCTGCGTGATCTCTGCCGAACGCTGTCCGATGTCTTTCATATCTCCGTGACCGACCGAACGCCCAGCCCAATCTACCGCGAGACGATCACGAAACCATCGGAGGTTCATTACCGCCATCGCAAACAGACCGGCGGTGCCGGGCAATTCGCGGATGTGAAGTTGAGCATTCACCCCAACGAGCGCGGCCAGGGCTTCACCTTTGGCGAAACCATCAAGGGCGGCGCCGTCCCGCGCAATTACATCCCCGCCGTCGAAGCGGGCGCGCGCGAAGCGATGGAGAAAGGACCGCTGGGCTTCGAAGTCATCGATGTCGGCGTAACGCTGTTAGATGGTCAGCACCATACCGTCGACAGTTCGGAGCACGCCTTCCGGACTGCGTCGAAAATGGGGGTGCGACAGGCGCTTTCCGAAGGATCGACCGTCTTGATGCAGCCGGTCTTCCGCAGCGAGTTCCACATCCCGTCGGTCTATTCAGGCAGCCTTGTCCAGATCGTCGCCGCTCTCAATGGTCAGGTTCTCGGCTTCGACCGTGATGAAACCGCCAAGGGATGGGACATCTTCCGGGCGCTCGTTCCGGGCGGCGCACATAACGATCTGGCGCGGGCGCTGCGCTCGGCGACGCAGGGCATTGGTTATTTTTCCAAGACCTTCGATCACTTCGAGGAACTATACGGCAAGGAAGCGGACGCCATTGTGAGGGCAAACGAGAAACCACGCACCGCACACTGAAACGTTCGCGCCACTTCATGCTCGTTCACAGAGCCGGGCTCACGCCCGCCCGTATGCAATAGCCGCGCGGTCTGCGGCGTAGGCGAAAGAGATCCAGCAACTTTGCACCTATGGGCGATGCAGACATTCGTTCCATGGCTACGTACGAGCCGACATGGAATTCGGTTATAACAAGATCGGGCCGGTCTTGTTCGGCTCGTACCTCAGGATCGCGTTGCTGGTGAACTCGCTACCGTAGCATGGATTTGCACTACATTGCACCGGGCAAACCGATTCAGAACGCCTTCATGGAGGGTTTTCCTTGGTGTAGAACCATTGGTCGATCTCGCCGTCGAAATAGAGGTCGGCGGTCTTCTTTGCCTCAAGCGGCCCTGGACATGGCGTTTGATCAAAAGTCACGAGGATAAAGCGCCCAATCGTTCCATCGGACGCGTCTGATGTCGACGGACGCGGAACGAATGAGTCCCTGTCGCTCGTGGCTTTCGGAATTTACATGGCGCCCATGCTCTTCATGGCCTTGTCCATGTGCATGCTGCACGACTTCATCTTGTGCGCCTTCATTGAGGACTCGGCCATCATCATCTCGCTCATGGCCGACTTCTTCATCTTCATGTCGGTCATGCCATCGATCTTCTTGTGCAGGGACATCATCGAGGCGTCGTCACACTTGGACATCGCCATTGTGGCCGAATGGGCGGGAAGAGTCGCAGCCGTCATTAGAACTGCGGCGGCAAGGGCTGACTTGAACATGGTATTCTCCTTTGCGGTGCGGTTAATTCTGCATATAGAAAGCAATGAGGTAACCGTTCATGAGAAATAAACGCAATACAAAATATTAATCCATCGATATAATAGTAACAAAAGAAAAATGGCTTTTTTACAGCCTTAATTTTCCCGGATTTATAAACCGAAGTCCAAATACACGGGCATAATCACGATTAGAATCGCTTTTCTTTTCCTGGTACATATTTCTAATTAGGGTGGATTTTGCATAAGTCAGTCTTCAGTCGGTCGTCGCCGATAGGATTGTCCCTCCATGATCGCCTTGAACGAGGATGGCGGTCTTCAATCGGCCGGGTTCCGGCGCGAACCGGTAGGAAGTTGGTTGGCCATTCCAACCGCCAAGACGCACGAGATCATGAACGACGTGGATATGCGGCAACGTTGTGCCGCTGTTTTCACCGCGCGCCACAGGGACCTCGACGAGATTGGGATCGTAGCGGACAAGCCAGATGTCAGCCTCTGACTTCGGGGAAGGGCCGCTGCCCACCGAAACCTCATTCTTGCCGAGAGATAGCGATGGAGACGTCAGTGGCATTGCGCCCGAAATCAGTCGATTGATTTCGGATAATTCGTTTCCAACAGTCGTTGTTGTCCCGTTGACAACCACCTGCGGCGTGTAGGATCCGGATTGGCGAAGGCGGGGCTCATAATCGGCCTGGCGATCCGTGAATTCTCGTTTTCCAAAACTGTCTTTCCATCCGAGATAGTCCCAATAAGTCACTGCAAAGCTCAAGGTGAGGACATCCTCGCGGTGGCTCAACTTTATCAGGTTGGCGTTTGCCGGCGGACAAGACGAGCAGCCTTGGCTGGTAAATAGTTCCACCACCGTCGGCGCGCGATTGGCGGCGGTCGCCAGATCTGCAAAGCCGGCGACTGACGGTAGCGCAAGGCCTGCAATGAAAATCGATTTGAGCTGCTTCATTTCTCTGCTCCCTAGTGCTTCTCTACGCACACTCGAAAGGGTCTACGCAGCAAGATCGAGATTCGTTACATGCTCGCGATTTCGTGATCGAGTGGTTGCGTTCTGTGGGACAGGCCGGGCCGTTGGTGGTTTGCATTGGACGTTGAGGTCCACAACGATACGTGCTCATCAGCAGCCAATGGCCAGGCCCCCAAAAGAGGAGGCCAGCAATTCGCTTCCTCGCTGTAATGCCGGAGAAACTTGGCACCTCCCGCGCCCGCAGTGCCTTTCGGCGTGGAAAATTGGCTCTGACTCACATTTGGTGATTTAGATGGCGAACTGCCGACATCGATCAACGGGCGGATCCAGAGGGAAGGGGATCCCGCGATCGAAGGCACAGACCGTTTGCCACAACGTCGCGTGAAAAACCCGATCCACAGGCCGGCGGTTCGATCCTCCTCAAGGCGAGCATCGCTCACTTTCGCAATGGCGCCCAATCGGAAATAGAAGATCAGCTCGCTGAACGTCGGCCTCGCGCCTTCATCTCGGTCATAGAGGCAGCCGTCGCTCCTGCCTGAAAGCAGACGTGGTCATGGGAGCGGCGTCACGTCGCTTGTGCGCCAGAAGCGGTCACAAGTGCCGAGGCTATTTCTCTTCTAGTTTTCTCGTTCTATGGAAAGGTTCAGAGTGTTCAGCTTAGGCGGAAAAAGAAATTGACCAGCGAAGAAGCCAACTCCGAAAAAGACACCGATGCGCTAGCGCTTGCGGAAAAACTTCGTGTCACGCTCGGCAGATTCGTTCGCGGCCTGAAGACGCAAGCAAATACACCGACAACCTCGCAGTCGGAAACGCTGTCGCTTCTGGATCGGGCGGGGTCGCTCAGTGTCGCCGAACTCGCAGGCCGCCGCAACGTCAGGCATCAGAGCATGCGACTGGTTACCGCTCAGTTGGAATCTGATGGACTGATCAGCAAGACACCAAATCCAGCGGACGGGCGCAGCCAGCTTCTTTCAATCACCGAGAAGGGAAAGGAGGTACTATCCCGCGCCCGCGAAGCCCGAACGTCGCAGATTGCCAACTTGATCGAGGAACGCCTGTCCGGCAAGGACAGACGAACGCTCGAAGCCGCAATCCGTGTTATCGAACGGCTGTGCTAGCTCTTCGCATCAAGCTTGGACAATGCAGCGAGCACGTTGGGCAAGGTGTTCACGCCCCAATGCTCAGCATATTTGCCGTCCTGAACTCGCACAATATCTATAACGCTAATGGAAACGTCCCGTCCCGTCGCCGGAACGCCCAGCAAAGTACCGGTGTGAACTCCGCTTATCGTCTTTCGAGTTGTGACCTTATCTCCCTCGGCGATCTGGTCATGGATCGTTACCTCCAGGTTCGATAGAGCCGGACGAAGAATATTCTGGAAGGTGTGCCACATGCTTTCCGGGCCGTTCGGCATTCCCTGCGGCGCGGCGTGATTCACAAAGTGGGGAGCCATCAAGGCATGAAATTCTGTTTCGCTCCCATTTTGAATGACCTCGATGTTGAAGCGGCGAACCACCTCTTTGCGGTCGGTAGACATGATTGATCCTTCGCACAAACGACAACATTATATACAGTGCATCTGTATATAATGTTGTGGTAGACGTTCCGCGATCCTGTAGCAAGTCATACCTGCTACAGGTGTCCACTCTGGGCGCAAAGCGGAAATGATTTCCGCTTTGCGCCTCATATCGGCCGTAGAAGTCGATCTTGACCTTGCCCGGAAGCAGACATCTGCTGTGACCGCGCTGTACGTGACGCCGCGACGCGCCTCCGAGCGCATCTCAGCAACGCCGTCAAAGGTTGTGGGTTGTGAAATGTTTACAGCTTTGCGCATCCCTCGCTTTCGTGCTCTAGATGAGTCAGCCGAGCGTGGCCACCGGCCCTGTCACCGAGGCTATGTTTGCCACCAGCCTCGTTTCGTGGCGGCCTTCTCCCAGCCGGATTCTGGCCGCGTGCTTGGAACTAATGGCGGGCGAGACTGTTTCAGACTGTAACTTTGGCATAACGCAGACGTGCCCTCCTGGCTGGGTAAGCCTCGATTTTGAGGACACTCGCATCATGAAGATTTCGTCCAGATTTCGTTCAGTCGCGGCTGCGGTTATCGCTGCAGCAGGAATCAGCTTTGCCGGCTCCGCGCATGCCGACGGCGGTACGATCAGCTTCTCGGTCTACAAGGCTGCCTTCTTTGTGGGTGGTTCTGGAGGCGAGGGTATGCTGACCTTCCATGGTCGCCGCTATCCCGTCTCTGTCGGCGGCATCTCGGGCGGCCTCGCCTTCGGGGCTTCTAAGACCTATTTTCATGGTACCGTTCGCCATATTCGCCGCGCCCGAGATGTGACGGGGGTCTACGGTGCGGCGGGCGGTGGCGGCGCGCTCGGCAAAGGGGCCCAGGTGATCGTCATGACCAATGACAAGGGCGCCCAACTCGAACTCTCCGGCAAGCAGGTAGGCCTGCAAGTCAACGCCGATCTCAGCGGTATTGCCATCACGGTAAAGTAGGGGCTGTCGCTCCGTTCGTCGTCCCTTCAGTCGGCCCACTACGCTGAATACAAAGGTCGGCTTTCAGCGCTACGATCTAAAAAGCGGCCGTTCCACTGTCGGCCCCAACGCCGTCGTTGGTCAGGGCTTGAGGCACTCGAATAGGGTCCCCAGCCGTCTTCTAGACAGCTCTAAGCATCCTTGGGATCTGGAGAGCGTCACATGGTACTTGACGCGAAACCGCGCCAAGTAACTGCAAAGACGTCACTTTTTCTCTTGTGGGATCGCAACTATTAAACAGAAAGGGATAGGTCTAAAAATTGGCTGGGGAACCTGGACTCGAACCAAGATTAACGGAGTCAGAGTCCGTCGTTCTACCATTGAACTATTCCCCAGCAGTTGCCGCCGAAGCATGGCTTGGCTGCTGTGCGGCGCTTATAACCAAAAGCCGGTGGATTGCAAATACCCGTTCTGAAAAAAATCGGTGTTCCCTAAGAAAGGCGAAACTGCTCCAAATCGCGGTTCAAAAAAGAATTTGGCGATTTCTGCGGGCGCTGATATTCTTGCCGCAACGCAAAAATCAAATGAGCGCCTGCTGCATATCTCAGAACTTGCGCGGCGCGGTGGAAAAACAACGTGGAAGACCCCGAAGGCGGCGCAAAGCCGCAATTTGACGGGGCGTCGGCGGAAGGGCGCAAGGACGGCAAGAAGTCCAGGCGCCGCAAGGGCAAGCGTGGCGGGCATTCCCGCAGCGCGGCTCATCCCGCTTCGCATGAGCCTACCGGCGGTGCCGGACAGCCTGCGCGCCCGATGGAAGATGCGGCCGGCAATCCGGCCCGCAAGCGAAAGCGTCGCCGTCGTGGCGGCCATGGCGCGCCGCAGGACGGTTCCCCACATGCCCATCCGATGGAGCAGACCCAAGCGGTGGACAGTGCTGCTCGGTCCGAAGGCGAGCAGACGCCGAGCCGGCGCAACCGCCGCAAACATCGCGGCAAGCGCGGTCTTCAGGGCCGGCCGCTGACGTCGGCAAAACCATCAAGTGCCCCGCAACAGGAAAGCCGTGCGGATGAGACGCTGCGCATTGCAGTTCCGCGCGAAACACAGAACAGCACAGCCGCCAACCGCAAGGGCCGCCAGGATAGTCACGGCCATCCCGGGTTTCAGGGCGATCGCCAGGCCGGCGAACATGCATGGCCGGACGAACTCTACGCCGCTCTCGACCTTGGCACCAACAATTGCCGTCTGCTCATCGCCCAGCCGACCCGCCCGGGGCAATTCCGGGTGGTCGACGCGTTCTCTCGCATCGTACGCCTTGGCGAGGGCCTTGCGGCCAGCGGCCGTCTGTCCGACGAGGCGATGGAGAGGGCAGTCGAAGCGCTGAGGATCTGCGCCTCCAAACTCAGAAACCGCGAGATCCGCCGCATGCGGCTGATCGCCACCGAAGCCTGCCGCCAGGCGGTCAATGGTGAGGAGTTCCTCAGCCGCGTCGTTGCCGAAACCGGCCTCGCGCTGGAGATTATCGATCGCGAGACCGAGGCACGGCTGGCCGTCTCCGGCTGCTCTTCGCTGGTCGGGCGTGAGACACGCTCCGTCGTGCTCTTCGATATCGGCGGCGGCTCGTCGGAGATCGCCGTCATCCGCATCGGTGACAATCGTTTCAGCCGGTTGGCCAATCACATCACTCACTGGACCTCGCTGCCGGTCGGCGTCGTGACGTTGTCGGAGCGTCATGGCGGGCGCGACGTCACGCCGGAGGCCTTCGAAGGCATGGTCCGCGAAGTCGGCGGCATGCTCGAAGGTTTCGATTGCCCGGAGATCGAGGTTGCCCAGGCCGGCGACTTCCATCTGATCGGCACATCAGGCACGGTGACGACGCTTGCCGGCGTCCATCTCGACCTGCCGCGTTATGACCGGCGCAAGGTCGATGGCATCTGGCTGTCCGATGACGAGGTCTCCGCCATGCAGGCAAAACTGCTCTCCTGGAATTTCGAAAGCCGCGCCGCCAATCCCTGCATCGGGCCCGATCGGGCCGATCTGGTGCTTGCCGGCTGCGCAATCCTGGAGGCGATCCGCCGCCGCTGGCCGAGCCCGCGCATGCGCGTGGCCGATCGCGGCTTGAGGGAAGGCCTGCTCACCGACATGATGGCCGATGACGGCGTGTGGCGGCGTAATCGCAACCGCCGCGGCCAGCGGGCCAGATCCGGATGATTTCAGGCCGACCTGAAATCTGAATCCGGATATGAATCAAAGAGTTAGAGCATGATGTCATCCGAAAACCGCGCACACTTTTCGGCATCATGCTCTAGATAAGGAAAAGGCATGACCAAAGCACCGATCGCGGGAAACCGCACCGGCCGCAAGCTCGGCCAGCGCGTCAAGAACAAGAAGATGAAGGCCTCCTCGCGCCAATGGCTGCAGCGCCACATCAACGATCCCTATGTCCAGCGCGCCCAGCTGGAAGGCTATCGCGCCCGCGCCGCCTTCAAGCTTTTGGAGATCGACGAGAAGCACCATATCCTGCGCGGCGCCAAGCGCATCATCGATCTGGGTGCTGCACCCGGCAGCTGGTCGCAGATCGCTGCCAAGGTCACCGGCTCGACGGATGAGGATATCCGTGTGGCCGCGATCGATTTTCTCGAAATGGCCCAGCTGCCCGGCGTCAAGATCCTGCAGCTCGATTTCCTCGATCCGACGGCGCCGGAAAAGCTGCTGGAGGCGGTCGGCGGCACGCCAGATCTCGTCTTCTCCGATATGGCAGCACCGACCACCGGCCACCACCGCACCGACCATTTGCGCACCATGCATCTCTGCGAAGTCGCGGCCCAATTCGCCGTCGAGGTGCTGGGGGAGGGCGGACATTTCCTCACCAAGACCTTCCAGGGCGGCACCGAGCGTGAGCTGCTCGCCATGCTGAAGCAGAATTTCCGCCAGGTCGTCCATGTCAAGCCGAACGCATCGCGCGCCGAATCGGTCGAGATGTTCCTGCTCGCCAAGGGCTTCAAGGGACGCAAGGCCGAAGGTGACGCAGAGCAGGCTTGATCTTGGGCTGGTCTCGGCCGATGATGACGATCTCAAGAGCTGAGCTGCTGGTCCCATGCTTCTTTACGTCACGCTCGGAACCAACGATCTTTATCGCGCAGGACATTTTTATGATGCCGTGCTGCCTCTGCTCGGCTATCGCCGCCAGCATTATTCGGAAGAGGAAATCGGCTATTCCGCCGAGAGCGATACGCGCTGCCGCTTCTGGGTGGTGACGCCGTTCAATTGCCGCCGGGCGACGTCTGGCAATGGCGCCATGGTCGCCTTTGCAGCCGAACGCCGAGCCGATGTCGACGCCTTCCATGTGGCGGCGATGGCGGCAGGCGCCGTCGATGAAGGCGGGCCGGGCCTGCGCTCCTACCACGCCCATTTCTATGCCGCTTATGTGCGCGATCTCGACGGCAACAAGCTCTCTGCCGTCTGCGAAAACCCTGAATAGACGACAGCGCCGCGCGTCTTTTCAGGCGCGCAAAGGAGGCTGGAGCACTCGGAGCCTATTTCACCGCCGGCTGCTCGGCTTCGATCGTCGACGCCGTCACCAGCTTTGCGCGGTGGCCGGAAACGAGCGCGCCGGCATTGCGATCCATCCGGATGAAGGGAATGGTCGCAATGACCGTCAGTCCGGCGATGATGTAGAAGGCGAGGTGGAAATCGGCGACCTGCAACGCTTCACCCCTGATATAGATCGAGCTTTCCAGGATTGCGGCTGCGACCGCAACGCCGAGCGCCAGGCTGACCTGCTGCATCACCGAGCTCATCGATGTCGCTTGGCTGGCTTCGGCATCATCGATGTCGGCAAAGGCAAGCGCATTGACGCCGGTGAACATGAAGGAGCGGGAGAAGCCGCCGAGCAGCAGCACGCCGATGATGGCCAGATGCGGCGTTGCCGGCGTGAACAGGCCGGTGACGATGGTCACGAGGGTCGTCACCATGGCGGCGCAAAGCAGTGTCGTGCGGAAGCCGGCGGCCGCGAAAACGCGCTTTGCCATGAACTTGGTGGTGATCGCCCCGATCGCTCCGGCAAAGGTGATCAGGCCGGATTGGAATGGCGTCAGCCCGAAGCCGAGCTGCAGCATCAGCGGCGTCAGGAAGGGCATGGCGCCGACGCAGATCCGAAAGAGCGTGCCGCCCAAGGTCGAGGCCCGGAAGGTCGGGTTCTTGAACAGGTTGAGGTTGAGGATCGGCGCCGGGTGGCGTTTGGCATGGCTGATATAGAGGAAGCCGCAGATAAGGCCGATCATGGTGGCGGTGACGCCGATGATCGGGGGCAGGGCCGGCAGGCTGACGACCGACAAGCCGAAGACGACGCCGGCGGCCGTAAGCGAGGTGAGCACGAAACCGGTGAAATCGAGCCTCGGCGGCGCCGTCGCCTCGACCTCCGGCAGGAAGATCGTTGCAAGCCAGATGCCGATGATGCCGACCGGCACGTTGATCAGGAAGATCCAGTGCCAGCTGAAATAGGTGGTGATGAAGCCGCCGAGCGGCGGGCCGGTGAGCGGTCCGACCAGCGCCGGGATGGTCAGCAGCGCCATGGCTGAAACCAGATCGCTGCGCTTCGTCGTGCGCACCAGCACGAGACGGCCGACCGGCGTCATCATCGCGCCGCCCATGCCCTGCAGGAAGCGGGCAAAGACGAATTCGACGAGGTTAGACGAGATGGCGCAAAAGATCGAGCCGATGACGAAGACGGAGATGGCAAGGCGGAAGATCTTCTTGGCGCCGAACCTGTCGGCCATCCAGCCGCTGACCGGGATGAACACCGCCAGCGCCACCATATAGGAGGTCAGCGCCAGCTTCAGCGTGATCGGCCCGACATTGAGATCCGCCGCGATCGCCGGCAGCGCCGTGGCAATGACGGTGGAGTCCATCTGTTCCATGAAAAGAGCGACGGCAAGGATCAGCGGGACGATGCGGTTCATAGGCGGGAGGCCTTGATGGGCTGCGGATGGGAGCTGGGAAGGCCCGTGCTGTTTAGACCCACTTCAGAGGCCTGCCAATGCTCAAATCCGGTTCGACGACATGTTTGCTTCACGTCTGCGTGAGACGGCTTGTCCGACAACATCAACTGTCAAGATTGACATGTGTGTACCCTGCCGGGGCAAGAAATCCGGCCGGAATCGACATCGGGGCCAGTGCGGTGACGCACCGCAGGTCATAAGAG
Organism: Rhizobium sp. NZLR1b; assembly: GCF_019685155.1. Lineage (NCBI taxonomy): Bacteria > Pseudomonadati > Pseudomonadota > Alphaproteobacteria > Hyphomicrobiales > Rhizobiaceae > Rhizobium > Rhizobium sp. NZLR1b. The sequence goes on along the minus strand of NZ_JABDWC010000028.1, from coordinate 82,270 downwards.
GATGGACATGTGGAAATTTCGTCGGGAATAAAACGGCGCGCCCTTTTTGCCGCAGGCCTCGGCCTGTTCGCAGCGCCGGTCATTTTAAGAGAGAGAGCCGAAGCGGCCGCGACTGGAGAAAGCAGTAAGATGGATTTAACGCCGTTGCCCGAGATCAATCAATTCAAGCTCGGTTCCTATAAGTTCACCGTCGTGCGCGACGGCACCAATGTCTCGGAAAACCCGCACGAAACCTTCGGCAGCAATCAGGACCCCGAAACCGTCAAAGCATTGCTGACCGCAAACTTCCTGCCGGCCGACAAGTTCATGAACGGATATACGCCGGCTCTCATCGATACCGGTTCGGAGGTCATTCTCGTCGATACCGGCTTCGGCGCTGGCGGTCGCGCAAGGGGCGCCGGCCAGCTTACCGAAGGCCTGAAGGCCGCAGGCTATTCAGCCGACGACGTCACCTTGGTGGCGCTGACCCATCTGCACGGCGATCATATCGGCGGCCTGATGGAAAATGGCGCGGCGGCCTTTAAGAATGCCCGCTATGTCGTCGGCCAGACCGAGTATGATTTCTGGTCGGACAAATCACGCGAGGGCACGCCGGCCGAAGGCGGCCACAAGGCGGTGCTCGCCAATGTCGCGCCGCTTGCCGAAAAGACCACGTTCATCAAGGACGGCGACAGTTTCGCCCCCGGCGTAACGGCGATGCTGGCGGCCGGACACTCGCCGGGGCATATGGTGTTCCACGTCGAATCCGAGGGCAAACGCCTGGTTCTCACAGGCGATACCGCCAACCATTATATCCTGTCGCTGCTGCGGCCGGATTGGGAAGTGCGCTTCGATATGGACAAGACGCAGGCAGCCGCCACCCGCCGCAAGGTTTTCGAGATGATCGCGGCCGAAAAGATCGCCTTCCTCGGCTACCACATGCCGTTCCCCGCCGTCGGCTTCGTCGAAAGGCAGGATGGCGGTTATCGCTTCGTGCCGAAGACCTATCAGTTCGACATCTGATCTGGAGCAATTCCAGCAAAGCTGCGCCGCAGTTTTGCCAGGCAAAGCGCAAAGCGCTTTTGCCGGGAATGCATGAAAACAAAGAGATAGAGCATCTCCTTGACCTGGGGAAATCAGGAGATGCTCCAGGCGCATGGCACCCATGCCGAGCCCGGCGGACAGGCCGGGCTTTTTGCTATTTCCTTCCTGTCATAGACGTGTTACCAGCCCTCGCCAACTTCCAAGCAATCCCACGCACACCGCCGGGGCGGACGATTCGTTTCCGGGCGGGCTCGCATTTTTATTAAACGAAGGAATTTGGCCATGGCACGCATCATTGAAACGGCAACCGGCGCAGACGCGCTTACCTTCGACGACGTGCTGCTGCAGCCCGGCCACTCCGAGGTCATGCCCGGCCAGACGAACATCTCCACCCGCATCGCCCGGGATTTCGATCTCAACATCCCGATCCTTTCTTCGGCCATGGATACCGTCACCGAAAGCCGCCTGGCGATCGCCATGGCGCAGGCCGGCGGCCTCGGCGTCATCCACCGCAACCTGACGCCGATCGAGCAGGCCGAAGAGGTCCGCCAGGTCAAGAAGTTCGAAAGCGGCATGGTCGTCAATCCGGTCACCATCGGCCCGGATGCAAAGCTTGCCGAAGCGCTGGGCCTGATGAAATCGCACAGCATCTCCGGCATTCCCGTCGTCGAGAAGTCGGGCCGCCTCGTCGGCATCCTGACCAACCGCGACGTCCGCTTCGCCTCCGATCCTGAGCAGAAGATCCACGAGCTGATGACCAAGGACAGTCTGGTCACCGTCAAGGAGAGCGTCGATCAGCAGGAGGCCAAGCGCCTGCTGCATTCGCATCGCATCGAAAAGCTGCTGGTCGTCGATACCGAAGGCCGCTGCGTCGGCCTGATCACCGTCAAGGATATCGAAAAGTCACAGCTGAACCCGAATGCCTCCAAGGATGCCCAGGGCAGGCTTCGCGCCGCTGCCGCCATCAGCGTCGGCGATGACGGTTTCGAGCGCGCCGAACGGCTGATCGAGGCCGGCGTTGATCTTCTGGTCGTCGATACCGCCCACGGCCATTCGCAGCGCGTCCTCGATGCCGTCACCCGTGTCAAGAAGCTGTCCAACTCGGTGCGCATCATGGCCGGCAACGTCGCCACCTATGACGGCACCAGAGCGCTGATCGATGCCGGCGCGGATGCCGTCAAGGTCGGTATCGGCCCGGGTTCGATCTGCACGACACGGATCGTTGCCGGCGTCGGCGTTCCGCAGCTCGCGGCCATCATGTCGGCCGTTCAGGCAGCGCAGGCTCAGGACGTGCCCGTTATCGCCGATGGCGGCATCAAATTCTCCGGCGATCTTGCCAAGGCGATCGCCGCCGGCGCTTCCGCCGTCATGATCGGTTCGCTGCTGGCCGGCACCGATGAGAGCCCGGGCGAGGTCTATCTCTACCAGGGCCGTTCCTTCAAGGCCTATCGCGGCATGGGCTCCGTCGGCGCCATGGCCCGCGGCTCGGCTGACCGTTATTTCCAGGCGGAGGTGCGCGACACGCTGAAGCTCGTGCCCGAAGGTATCGAGGGCCAGGTGCCGTACAAGGGACCAGTCGCGGCCGTCGTCCACCAGCTCGCCGGCGGCCTCAAGGCGGCCATGGGTTATGTCGGCGGCAAGGACCTGAAGGATTTCCAGGAGCGGGCGACCTTCGTGCGTATCTCCGGCGCCGGTCTTCGCGAAAGCCACGCCCATGACGTGACCATCACCCGTGAGAGCCCGAACTATCCGGGCGCCGGCCTCTGATCATGAAAGCGGGCAGCGGGATTCCTCTCTGGATCGTCGCGCTGCTCGCAGCCCTCTGCCTTGCCGTGCTTGCCTGGACGACTTTCGGCTTCGTTGTGCCCTTCAAGCACGAAACCGGACAGGCGGTTCTCGATACCTATTTCGCCGGTTACGACGAGTCGGCCGTCTTTCATATGCAGAAACTGCTCGATGAGAACGAGACGGCGACCAAGCTGCTCCGGGCCATGTATTTCGGGCCGGAGCTGATCTTTCCGGCATTGCTGACAGCGCTGCTGTTCCTCGCCTTCGCCAAGCTTGGTCCCGCCGGCGCGTGGTTCGGCCGATCGCTGCATCCGCTCGCAGGCAAAGCGGTCTATCTGCTGCCGTTGATCTACGGCATCGCCGACTACGGCGAGAATATTGCGAGCCTGGCCGCCTTCGGCAACGGTGCGTCCGCAAGTCTCGCAGCCGAGCTGCTGCCATGGATGACACGGCTGAAATTCGTAAGCCTCGCCATCTGCTTCATCCTCATCGCCCGGCTTGCCATCGCCCGCTGGCTTTCGGCGCGCGAGGACTGAGCGGCTTTATCGGGCGCTGGTATCCGGCTTCCCTTTCGGCTACTGCTCGCAACGAATTCGGAAGCGAAAAGACTTAGGAACCATATGACCGGCTATCAAATCTTCTGGCCACTCCTCGCCCATGCCGCCCTGGTCTACGGTCTTTATGCGCTTCTTGGGCTGCGGCGCGCAAAAATGGTCCGCGCCGGCAATATCGATAAATCGGACTACCGCGAAAATCGTGATGAGCCGGCCGAAAGCCTCGTCGTCAAGAACTGCCTCGCCAACCAGTTCGAACTGCCGGTGCTGTTCTACGCCTGTTGTATTCTTCTCTATACCACCGAGGCCGACAATATCGTCGCCGTCGGCCTCGCTTGGACCTTCGTCGCGCTGCGTTACGCCCATGCCGCCATCCATGTCTCCAGCAACGATCTGCGCTACCGCAGCCCGATCTTTGCCGCCGGATACCTGGTGTTAGGAGCTATGTGGGTCTGGCTCGCCCTATGGATGGCCATGAGCTGAGGGCCGGCGCGGAGTGCCTCGCCAGGCGTCCGGTGGCCAGCATTGTCACTCGTCTCGGGCAGCGGCATGGATATCACTTCGCTCGAAGAATTCTGCAACTATTTCAGGTCTTTCGGTTGCTGATCAATTAGCATGATATGATCTAGGCGCCTGATTTCACACGCTTTTGCCGGTCGTTAAAATGCGAGCGTTTTCATTTACGACTGATGAAGACCTGCAATGTCATATCCGCCCGACGCGCTGGCTTGGCATGATGCCTGCCCGCGCGAACGATAAGAACGGGAACGACATGGGCGCGGAAAGCATGGATCGGATAGGCCTGCGCAGGCAGCCGAAGCAGGAGCGCAGCATCCAGAGGCTGGACCTCATTCTCGCCGCCGCCGCCAAGATCATTGCCGAAAAGGGCGTCAGCGCCATGCGGATGACGGAACTTGCCGTCGCTGCCAAGGTGCCGATCGGCTCGGTCTACCAGTATTTTCCCGAGAAGGCGGCGATCGTCAAAGCCTTGTTCGACCAGCACGCCTCGGCAATCCAGGCGAAGACGGCGGCGATGTTTGCCGACGTGCGGTCGCTCGACCAGGCGCTCGACCTCGTCTGCGACATCATCGACTGGTACTACGATTCCTACCACAATGATCCCGTCTATCTCGGCGTCTGGATGGGAACGGAGACCGACCAGGATCTGCTTCAGCTGAATATCGAGCATAGCGCCCGCGTCGCCGGTATCTTTCATCAGGCCGTGCGCAGGCTGGCGCCCAGCCTTTGCGACGAGCAGATATATGCGCGCACTTACCTGTTCAGCCACCTGATCGGCGCCGTCATCCGGCTTGCCGCCGTCAGCGAGGAGACTTTGGCGCGGCGCATGCTCGACGAGTGGAAACGCGTCATCCGCGCCTCCCTTTTCGCCACGACCCTGCCGAACGCCGCCTAAAAACTTACCAGCTCGGTACCATATTGGCGGCCTTCAGCCGCGGATAAAGGCGTGCCTGGGCGGATTTGACGTCCGCATCGAGGTTGTCGTCGACGACAGCAGGCGTGATGTTGTCGAGGCAGGCGGTGATATGCGCCGTGATCGCGTTCATCAGCGAGAGCGAAACGCCCGGCCGTTTCATAATGCCGATCTGCACCGGCGGCAGCGCCGGAAAGCCGTCCGCCTGGCTCAGCACTTTCATGCCGGTTCGCAGCGCCGATTCCGGCATCACCGAAACCGCCATGCCGGCAAGTACGGCGGCGGCAACGACGGTGCAGGACCAGCTGGTGAACAGGATCTGGTGTTCGCGTCCGACAGCATCGAGCGCCGAACAGGCAAGCTGGCGCCACTGACAATCACGCCGGCCGACGGCAAGCGGCACTGGCGCGTCGTCGCGGATCGGATGGTTTGCCGAACCAACCCAGCAAAGCGGCTCGGTTCTCACCACATCGGACATGCGCTCGCGCGGATTATGGGTGACGAGCGCGATGTCGAGCTCGCCCTTGTGCATGCGCTCGGCCAGATCCACCGAGGGCTCGCAGACGATGTAGAGTTCGACATTCGGATGCGTCTTGGCGAAGCGGCCGATGATCTCGGGCATGTAGCGGTCGGCATAATCGTCCGGCGTGCCGATACGCAGCGTCCCTTCCAGCCTGTTATCGTCGAACGCCGCGATCGCCTCATTGTTGAGGCGGATGATGCGACGTGCATAGTTGAGCAGTTTTTCACCCTCGACCGTCAGTCGGTTGCCGCGGCCGTCCTTGATGAACAGCTGCTTGCCGATGCGCTCTTCGAGACGGCGCATCTGCATGGAGACGGCCGATTGGGTCTTGTAGACCCTGTCGGCGGCCTTGGTGAAGCTGCCGGAATCGACGATGGCGATGAAAGTCTGCAACTGGTCGAGATCAAGAGGCGCGGCCATGGTGTCACCCATAAAGATAGCTGATGATAATCATTAGAAACATTCGTTGGACTGATCAATAGCTCTTTGGCATCTTCGGGATGCAAATCAAGCAAAGTGAAGGACAGACACCCTGCCTGTCCAAGCAGAATTCAGCCTTATCCCTTTCCGCACGACCTCGCGGAAGGGGTTGGGTTGTTGCGTGCCCGAGAAAGGAGAGTTCGATGCACACGACAGACCGAACACTAGAACTCGACTGCAGCAAGCTTACCCCGACGCTTTCCCAGCGCCTGGCGGCAGGCCTCGCTCCGCTGGTCTCCCTCTTTCGCGGGTTCCGCAATCGCATGGAGATCAACGCGCTGCATGATCTGAACGACACGCAGCTTAGGGATATCGGCCTTAGCAGGGCCGACCTGACCTCTGCGTTCCTGGCCTCGACGTTCTTCGAGGACCCCTCGGAACATCTGACGCGCTCAGCGCGCAATCGCTGGCGCCTGTCGCTCTTCCGCTCCTACGAGGAGTAGGAGCGTCGAGTTTCCCCGCAGGGTGATAGCCAATAGCCCTGCTGCTTGACCCGGTGATCGGCTTTCCCAAGCCATCGCCGGGTTTTTTTATGCCTTGGTTTCAGGCGCCTTCGGCCGATAGGTCTCGAAAATCGCTTCCAGGTTCCTCTGGTAAGTCTTCTGTACTTCCAACCCGCTGTCGAACATCGCGTTCAGCATCTCGGTATAGCTGTCGGCAACCTTCGCCTCTTCCGTCGGCGCCTCCGGCGTCTTCGTCGTCGGCTGTTTGGCCGCCGGTGGCTGGCCAAGCCCGCCCATCATCTCCTGAAAGGCCTTGGCAAAGGGATTGTCGAGGAAGGGGTTCGGCTGAGACGCCGGTTCCGCCCTCGGTACCGAAAACATCTGCTGCATCGCCTGGGTGAAGGGATTGTCGAAGATGCTGGCCTCTGGGGCCATCTTCGGTTTCGGCGCAAAGCCGGTACTCTCAAGCCATTTCTGGATGGTCTCGCCCATCGCCGTGTTGACGAAGGGGTTGACCGGTGAGGCCATCTGGCCGGTCGTCTGCTTGAAGAGCCCGCCCATCAGCGTATCGGCGAGCACCGGCAGCATCCGCTGGTAGATGTCCTGGCCGATGCCGGTCATCTGTGCGGCCTGCGCGGCCACTGCGCGCGAAACCTCCTTCGAGCCGAAAAGCTGGGCAAGGATGTTGTTGCCGTCGGAAATGCCCTCCGGCGTGAAGGCCCGGCTCATATCCTCGAAATATCGTGCATAATTGCCGGACGAGACAGCCTGCATCAGCCCGACGAAATCATAAGGGTTGCTGGTGCTGCGTTTCAGGCCGGCGGAAAAGGCAGGCATCAACGCCGCCATCGCCTTGGTCGCCTGTTCCTGGGCGAGGTTGAACTGCCGGGCGACTGCCTCCATCGCCGCGCCGTTCTGCGCCTGCATCATCATGTCGAAGAGTGGCAGCATGGAAGTCCCTTTCCCGGTTCGCGGCGTATTGTAACGTCACTATAACCGGAAATGGCAGAGCGCAAACCGCTTTTTGCCATAAGAACTTAGAGCATGTCGCGCAAAAGTGTGCAGCGGTTTTGCGATAACGACATGCGTAAAAACAAAGGGCTAAAGCGCTAGGAGCGAATCTGAAAGATCGCGAGGCGCTTTAGAGAGAAATTTTGGCCAGGCTCAGTACTGATAGTCCTCGAAGACAGGTTCCACGGAGCCGTGCCAGCGGCCGTGGTAGAGCGACAGCAGATCTTCGGCGAGCGTCGCCTTCTTGGCGAGCACCTCGTCGAGCGGCGCCAGGAAGATGCTCTCGTCCTGGCCTTCGCCGTTGAGCTTGCCGCGGGCCTTGAGGCCAGCCTTCGATATGCCGACCACTTCGCGCGCCATGTCGAACAGCGAATGTCCGCGGAATTGCGCTTTCAACCCTTGCGCCGGAACAGCATTGCGCAGGGCGCCGACCTCGGCAAAGCTCCAATCCTTCGTCAACGCGTCGGCGGCCTCGAGTGCGGCATCGTCATAGAGCAGGCCGACCCAGAAGGCCGGCAGTGCGCAGATGCGCCGCCACGGGCCGCCGTCGGCGCCGCGCATTTCGAGGAAACGCTTCAGCCGCACGTCGGGGAAGAGTGTCGAGAGATGGTTCGTCCAGTCGCCCATCGTCGGCGCCGGATCGGCGATCTCACCCTTCAACGCGCCATTCATGAACTGACGGAAAGTGACGTGGGTGCAGTCGTGATAGCGGCCGTCGCGGACGATGAAATACATCGGCGCGTCGAGCGCCCATTCGGCATAGTCGCGGAAGCCGAAGTCGTCGCGGAAAGTGAAATCGAGCAGGCCGGCCCGCCGGTTGTCGACATCGCGCCAGATATCGCCCCGCCAAGAGAGCAGCCCGTTCGGCTTGCCCTCGGTAAAGGGTGAGGATGCGAAGAGGGCGGTCGCCAGCGATTGCAGCTTCATCGAGACGCGCATCTTTTTGCGCATGTCGGCTTCCGAGGAGAAATCGAGATTCACCTGGATGGTGCAGGTGCGGTACATCATGTCGAGACCCATGGTGCCGACCTTCGGCATATAGCGGGTCATGATCTCGTAGCGTGATTTCGGCATCTGCGGGGTTTCCGCATAGGTCCATTTCGGACTGCCGCCGATGCCGAGGAAGCGGATGCCCATCGGCTCGGCGATTTCGCGCAGCGTCGCCAGGTGTTGGTTCGATTCCTTGCAGGTCTCATGGATCGTCTCCAGCGGTGCTCCGGAGAGTTCGAACTGACCGCCGGGCTCGATCGAGATGGCGCCCATGCCGCTCTGCTCGGCAAGGCCGATGATGTTGCCGCCGTCCGTGATCGGCTCCCAGCCGTTTTTCTTCTGCAGGCCGGTCAGCAGGGCCGAAATGCTGGCATCGCCGAAATAGGGAACCGGGCTGTTGTCGGCGCGGAAGAAGGCGAATTTCTCATGTTCGGTGCCGATCCGGAAACGCTCCCGCGGCTTGTTGCCCGCGGCAATATAATCGGTCAGATCCTGGACCGAAGAGAGCGGTGTCTGGTCGGTGGTGTCGCGGGCCATGCGGGATACCTGCATTGAAAAAGGCGCCCAGGGGGCCGGGCAATTGGAAGGGTGATTTGGACCCAAGCCACCCATGTTGCAAGTGAAATTCTTTCAACGACGCATCAAAAAAATAGCAGCAATTTCCGTGTCCACCCGTTTTCGGCGTCAGGTCCAGTCGCCGATCGCCGCCTGGACCAGCGCCAAGGCTGCAACGGCTGCCGTATCGGCTCGCAGGATGCGCGGTCCGAGCGGAATTGCGGTGACGAAATCGAGGCTTCGAAGCCGCGTCCGTTCTTCTTCGGAAAAGCCGCCTTCCGGCCCGACCAACAGAGCGAGATGCCTTTCCTTGATCGCTGAAAGCACCGGCAGCGGATTTTGCCCGGCATCGCCCTCGTCGCAATAGATGATGCGGCGCTCCCTCGGCCAGCGGTCAAGCAGGTCGAGAAGTCTCACGGGCTCGGCGACATCGGGAATGCCGAGAACGCCGCATTGCTCCGCCGCTTCGACGACATTGGCGCGCAGCTTGTCGAGATTGGTGATCTTACCCTGGACGTGCTGGGTCATGACCGGCTGCAGCAGCCCGGCGCCCATTTCCACCGCCTTCTGCACGAGATAATCCAGGCGGCCGACCTTGAGCGGCGCAAAGAGATAATGCAGGTCGCACGGCTGCGGCTGCGGCCGCGTCTCTTCGATTGCTCTCAGCAGGATGCGTTTGCGCGTGGGGAAGGAGAGGGTCGCCTTCCACTCGCCGTCGCGGCCGTTGAAGAGCAGGATCTCCCCACTTTCCTCCATCCTCAGCACATTGGCGAGATAGTTGAACTGGTCGGCATTCGCCTCGAGGGCGGCGCCGCTGGAAAGCGGCGCGTCGACGAAAAGCCGTTGCATGCGGAAATTGGCGCGCATTTAAAAACTCGCGGGTTTTAGAGCATGATGCCGAAAAGTGTGTGCGATTTTCTTATGGCATCATGCTCTAACTCTTTAATTTAGAACAGGATTCAGATTTTAGGCCGAGCGGGCCTAAAATCATCCTGTTCTAGACGAAGAGCGCGAACATAACCCAATATATCATTGCCGCAAGCGCTGCCGAAACCGGCACGGTGACGATCCAGGCAGCGATGATCGTCATGAAATGCGAGCGACGCACGAGATAGCGCCGGCGTGTCTCGTGGATATTCGGCTCCTCCGGCTCGTCGATATCGAAGCTTTCGGCCTTGCGCCTGATATAGGCGATGCGGCGCTTCGAATGGCGCGTGTACCATTCGCGGAAGAAGCCGACGCCGAAGACGGCGCCGACGGCGATATGTGTGGTGCTGACCGGCAGGCCGAGCCAGGAGGCGACGATGACGGTGAAGGCGGTCGACAGCGCGACGCAATAGGCCCGCATCGGATTGAGCTTGGTGATCTCCTCGCCGACCAGGCGGATGAGGCGCGGCCCGAACAGCAGCAGGCCGACGGAGATGCCGAAGGCGCCGATCAGCATCACCCAGAGCGGTGGATGGCCGATGCCGTCACCGCCGCCGATACCGACAGAGTGGACGATCGCCGAAAGCGGCCCGACCGCGTTCGAAACGTCGTTGGCGCCATGCGCAAAGGAAAGCAGCGCCGCAGAGCCGATCAGCGGCAGCCGGAACAGCACCCGCAGCGAGCTGTTGCGGTTTTCGAGATTGCGCGCCTGGGCGAGCACAAGCGGCCGGGCGGCAAGCCAGCTGACCAGCCCGATGCCGATGCCGATGAGGATGATGGTAAAAGACGGAAATTTGCCGGTAGGCGACAGTTGCAGCACCATATAGGCCATGAAGCCGCCGGCCATCACTGCGACCAGCACCGGCACCCAGCGCTGGGCGGCCGCGACCTTGTCGTCGCGATAGATAATCAAGGTCTTGACGAGGTAGAGCAGCCCGGCCGCGATCAGTCCGCCGATCAGCGGCGAGGTGATCCAGCTCGAGGTGATCTCCAGCATCACCCGCCAATTTACCGGTTCCGGCCCGACGGCCGCGATACCGGCGCCGATCACCGCGCCGACGATCGCATGGGTGGTCGAAACCGGCGCGTTCAACCAGGTTGCGAGATTGATCCAGAGGGCTGCCGCCGTCAGTGCCGCCATCATGATCCAGCCGAGCATCGCCGGCGGCACCTGGACCGTGTCGACGATGTTCGAGGAAATCGTCTTGACGACATCGCCGCCGGCGATCGTGGCGCCGAGAACTTCGAAAATAGCAGCGATGACCAGCGCCTGGCCCATCGTCATCGCGCGCGCCCCGACGGCAGCGCCGACATTGTTGGTCACGTCATTGGCGCCGATGTTCATCGCCATGTAGCCGGCAAGGGCTGCCGCCGCCACGACGAGCACCGCTCCTGGCTGGTCGAACACATAGACGCCGGCAAACAGCATGGCCAGACCGACGAAGATCAGCCCGAGACCAGGCGCCACCAGCCGCCGCAAGACATGCTTCGTTGCGTCCTCGGCATGGGTGATCTTGGCGAGGTCTTTGTCGAGCGTGCGTTTCGTCAGGACTGTGGGACGTGGCGGCATTCGTTTTCCGAGGTATGAAATCTGCTTCTACGTTGCTTTTCTAGCACCGCAAGATGGCAGGATTCATTCCGCGGAAATTGGTTTGGCCGCCGAAATTGGTTTGGCCGTCGAAATCTGTTTGGCCGCAGGAGCCTGTTTGGCCCGTCGGGTCGTAAATCTTTCCGATACCGTCTGCTTGAAGGCAAGCAAGAGGGTGCGAAGCTCTGGTTCGCGCACGCGCCCGGCCGCTTCATCGAACGAGACCCATTCGATGCGGCGTTCGCCCTTTTCCTTGAAGTTCTTCGCCATGTCGGTGACTTCGAGCGCATAGACCTGCACCTTGCAGGCCACCTGCACGCCGTCGCGCAGGACTTTCGAATAGCTGTAAGCGCCAAGCGTTTCCGTCTCGACCGCGCCGCGGACACCGGCTTCCTCAAATGCTTCCTGTGCGGCGACCTCATGGGCGCATTTGCCTGTCATCGGCCAGCCCTTGGGAATGACCCAGCGGCCGGTATCGCGGCTTGTCATCAAAAGGACCTCGGCATCACCGCTCTTCTTCTTCACCCGATAGCAGATCGCACCATATTGCTGTCGCGGCGGACGCCGGAACATCAGCTGCACATCGGATGCCAATCGGGCGAGAAGAGTCAATTGTCGGGTCACCTTCGCAGTGGTTGTTAGGAATCACTCATATACGTGTATCACGAAAAGCTTACACAATCCAAAAGCCGCAAACGCTCCGAACGCGATTCGACCCCCGATCATAGAGGAAATCAGGCTGGGCCAGACTTAAAAATCCGTCACGTCCTGTTTCGAATGCGCCACATTGCACAGCTGTACAATATGGCGTGGTCTTGCCTTTCGTTCAATCGCAAGATCAAGTGATCCACCATCATTTTTGAATGTCGTCATCATGCGCCTTCCACCGCTCAATGCCGTCCGCGCCTTCGAGGCAGTCTGCCGTCACGGCAGCATTCTCAAGGCTGCCGAAGAGCTGAATGTGGTGCGCGGCGCTGTGCGCCAGCAGATTGCCACACTGGAGGGCCACTTCGGCCGCAAGCTCTTTCTGCGCGATGGCCGCAGGCTGGTCCCCACCGCGGAGGCCAGCGCTTTCGCCGAGGCGTCGGGCGCGGCTTTCGACATTCTGCAGCGCGCTGCTTGCGAGCTTGAAGGCGCGGTGCCGGGCTGCATCCGGCTCGGCGTGCCCTCCGCTTTCGCGGTCTGGTGGCTGATGCCGCGTGTCGCGGATATGCAGACGAGTCTCGGCGATGTGGTGGTCGACATCGTACCGAAGACGGTGGTCGAACCGTTGCAGATGCACCCGGAATTGGACGCCGTGATCATGGGCGGCGAATACCGGCCGTCCGCGGGGATTAGCGCCGTGCGGTTCATGGAGGACGAGTTCGGCCCGGTCGCCACGCCGGCGCTTGCCGCGACACTGTCGCCCGACCCGGCGGCAATGGGCCGGCTCACCATGCTTGCCAGCCGCAGCGTTCCCAAGCTCTGGGACGAGTGGTTTGTCGAAAGCGGCACGCCGCCGGTTGCCTTTTCCCGCCGCCAGGAATTCGAGGATCTGCTGCTGGCGCTCGGTGCCGCCCGCTCGGGGCTCGGCATCGCCCTTGCGCCGCGCGCCTCGATCGAGGACGATCTTCTGCGCGGTCAACTGGTGGCACCCTACGGCTTCGTCTCCCGTCCGTCCGGCTACAGCCTCTGCTGCCGCACGCCGGATGCCAAGCGACCGGGTTTTGCGGCCCTGTCCGGCTGGCTGCACCGTTGCGGGAAAGCGAGCTGAAAGGGCAGATTTTCTGCTCCTTCGCCAGAATAACCTCCATAGTCGCCGCCCTGCCGCTCCGCTAAAAAATATGGGAGCATCGGCAACAGGGATGAAATGATGGAAAAGACTGCGACACGCATCGACTGGATCGGCAGCAGCTGTCGGCTGTTGAAGGCGACCGCGGCCGAATTCGAGCGGACGCGTCCCTTCGCTGGCCTGTCGATCGGCACCGGCATTCATCTGGAACCGAAGACGGTGGCGCTGCTGATGACGCTTCGCGCCGGCGGCGCGCATCTTGTCTGCACCGGCAATCTCAACAGCACCCAGCCTTCGACGGTCGAGTTCCTGCGGTCCCAGGGCATCACCGTTTTCGCCACGCAGACGACCGATCCCGCCGCCCATCATGGCAGCCTCGAAGCAGTAATTGCTGAAAAGCCGGATCTGCTGCTCGACAATGGCGGCGATCTCTTCGCCATGGCGGCGGAGAGGCCCTACGCCAATCTCCGTGGCGGCACCGAGGAGACCACCTCGGGGCGCACGCGGCTGCTGCCGTTGCGCGAACGCCTGAACATGCCGATCCTCGTCATCAACGACAGCCCGATCAAGCAGTTCGCCGAAAACCGGCATGCCGTCGGCCAGAGCCTGTTCGAAAGCTATTTGCGCTTCACCAACCGCTCGACCAACGGCAAACGTGTGACGGTCTTCGGCTACGGCGCCTGCGGCAAGGGCACGGCCGCCTGTTTCCGCAACGCCTTTTCCACCGTCAGCGTCGTCGATATCGATCCGGTGACGACGCTCGAAGCCCATCTCGACGGTTTCGTCACGCCGCTGCGTGACGATGCGATTCGCTCGGCCGACATAATCGTCACCGTCACCGGCTTTGCCGGCATCGTCACGGCGGCCGACTTGCTCCTCATCAAGCACGGCGCGATCCTGATGAATGGCGGCCATTTCCCGCATGAGATCGATGTCGAGGCTTTCCGTCGCCATTCGGATGTCGTCGGCATCGATTGTTACGAGGCCGACCATATCGAGACCTTCCATCTGATCGACGGTCGTTCCTTCCATGTGCTGGGCGGCGGCCACATGGCCAATCTCGCCGGTCCGCGGCCGCTCGGCAATACCGTCGAATCGATGGATCTCGGCTTCACCCTTCAGGCCCGCTGCCTGGAACGCATCGCCAAGGGCGAGGCCGCTCCCCAATCCTGCATCGTGCCGGTCCCCGGCGATATCGACGCGATGGTGGCCAACGCTTATCTGGATTTGGCGCGCTAGATGTGAGCATTCAGCGAAGAGATCAGTCGATCTCGACGACGAGCTTCCCGTCCGCCTGCCGGTTTTCGATCAGCCGATGTGCCTCGTCGGTATCGCCCAGTGTGAAGCGGTGCGGGTCGAGCCTTGGCACCACCTTGCCGGCTTCGACCAGCTTCGTCATTTCACGCATGATCTCGCCGTGATGGGGGCGTCCTTCGCCGGTCAGAAGCGGCAGCAGCGTGAAGACGCCGGAATAGGTCGCCGCCTTGAAGGAGAGCGGCGCCAGCGCGTGATTTCCCCAGCCAAGGCAGCTCACGACATGACCGAACCGGTTAACCGCCTGGAACGCCGTATCGAGCCCCTGGCCGCCGACCGTATCGTAGACCAGATCGAAACCCTCGCCGCCGGTATGTCTAGCGACATAGGTTTCCACCGCTTCCGCGGCACGATCGATCGGCGTTGCATCGAGACCGGCGAGATAGTCCATTTTCGAAGCGCCGTCGATGACATAGACCTGCGCCCCGACGGCCTTGGCGATCTGGGCGACGATATGGCCGACACCGCCGCCGCCCAACACCAGCACCTTGTGATCGGCTCTCACTCCGGCGCGGTCGACGAGTCCTTCCCAGGCGGTAATTGCGACCAGCGGCAATGCTGCGGCCTCGCGCATCGAAACGTTCTGCGGCTTTGGCGCCAACAGTGCGGCGTCGACGGCTGCGAATTCGGCAAGCGATCCCTGAACGCCGCCGACCCCGCCGGTCATGCCATAGACCGCGTCGCCGCGACGGAAACCGCCGACGCCGGGTCCGATCTCTTCGACGATACCTGCCATATCGATGCCAAGAATGGCCGGAAGCGGGTGGCGCGCATGGGCCGCATTGCCGGCTCGGATCTTGAGGTCGAGCGGATTGACGCCGCTCGCCGTGATGCGCACCAGGACCTGGCCTTCGACGGGCACCGGCTTCGGAACATCGGCGATCCGCAATGGCGAATTCGGCGATTCCGCCAGCAGCACTTTCATCGTTGATTGTATCGACATGCAACTCTCCTTCGTTCGCAGTGTGGCGCCTACGGTCGCAACGGGTCTTCTGGAAGAAAGATCGCTCATTGAAACGCGAATGAAAATAAAAGACAACGACTGAAGCTCATGCATTTTTGTTTGATGGATACGAGTGATGGAATGGAGCGACCTGAAGCTGTTTCTGGCGATCGCACGGTTCGGCACGCTGGGGGCAGCAGCCCGCAGCCTCGGGCTGACGCAGCCGACGATGGGCCGGCGGTTGCGTGCCCTTGAAGCCTCTCTTGGCCAGACGTTATTTCAGCGCACCACGGAGGGCTTTGTGTTGACCGAGGAAGGCGCGGTCGTGCTCGCCGGTGCCGAACGCATCGAGGAGGAGGCGCTTGCTGTGGAGCGCGTCCTTACCGGCGGCAGCCGCCAGCTCGGTGGTTTTCTCAGGCTATCCTCATCCGACTGGTTCGGCGTGCATATGCTTTCGCCGGTGCTGGCGGAATTCTCCCAAGTCCATCCCAAGGTGGTGGTTGAATTATTGACCGACAGCCGGCTTCTCAGCCTGCCGCGACGCGAAGCCGACCTCGTTTTCCGCATTCAGCCCTTTACGGAAGCGGAGATCATATCGCGCAAGCTCATCCATATCGAATACGGCCTTTACATCCGTCGCGGCGCGCCGCACCCGAAAGCATTCGATGGCGCCGGCGCCCGCCTCGTCACCATGGACGAGGCTTTCGGCGACATGCCGGATGTCGGCTGGCTGCAGCGCCTCTTGCCGCGGGCTGAAATCGTCTTGCGCAGCAACAGCCGCGATGTGCAGGCGGCGCTCTGTGCCAATGGAGCAGGGCTCGCGGTCCTGCCGCGGCCGCTCGGTGATTCCATTGCTGCCATCGAACTGGTCGGTCTCGGCGAGGCACCGCCCGGCCGCGACACCTGGGTCGGCTATCACCGCGACATGAAACGCCTGGCGCGGCTGCGCGCCCTGCTGGATCTTGTCATCGAGAGATTGGCGGGCTGAACCGACGCTGGAAAATGATCCCGAAAATGTGAGCGATTTTCGGAGCGACATCACGCTCCAATTTCCAGTTGGGTCTGCAGTCATATCTCCCAATAGGGGACGGGGCCGTAAAGCTCCGCGAGATAATCGATGAACAGCCGCACCTTGGCCGGCAGGAACTGCCGGCTGGGATAGACGGCCGAAAGTGCTACATTGTGCGAGCCTTCATAGGCCGGCAGCACCTGCACCAGCTGGCCGGCTTTGAGCTCTTCGCCGATATCCCAGGTGGAGCGCAGGGCGATCCCGAGGCCTGAGATGACCGCCTCGCGGATCACCTCGCTGGAATTGGTGATCAACATGCCTTCCGGCTTCAGGCTGAGCATCCCGCCCGGCCCGTTCAGCCGCCAGGTGTCGTTATTATGCGCCGGCAGGCAGCGGTGGTGTTTCAACTCGTCGATATGCCTGGGTTCGCCATGTGCCGTCAGATAATCCGGCGAGGCGCAGAGCAGCCGGCGCACTGGCGCCAGCCGGCGAGCGACGAGGCTCGAATCGGTGAGTTCCGCGATGCGGATCGCCAGATCGAAACCACCGCCGACGATGTCGCTGAATTCGTCCGTCAGCACCAGGTTGATCGTAAGCTCCGGATGCGCCTGCATAAACGTCTTCAGATGCGGCGCGATGTGCATGCGTCCGAAAGAGGTCGGCGCCGAGATCTTCAGCGTGCCGTGCATCTGCGCCGAGCGGCCGGAAATGTAGAATTCCGCCTCCTCCAACCCGGCGAGAATGCCAAGAACGCGGTCGTAGAAACCCTGTCCGGCCTCCGTCAGCGAGATTTGCCGCGTCGTGCGCTGCAAAAGCCGGGTGCCGAGCCGATCCTCCAGCCGCTTGATCCGTTTGGAGACGACGGCGGGAGAAAAGCCGAGCGCGCGCCCGGCGAGCGACATGCTGCCTGTCGAAACGACCTTGGCAAAGATTTCGAGATCACCCAGATTGGTCATAAGGTTTTGTGACTTTTTCCCTTTTTGTCATAAGTGCTTAGCATTTGCGCCAATTTCGGGAAAGTGTTAAGCCGGGTCTATCGGCGGCAGGGAGGTTCGCGGCCGGTTTCCGCTGCCATTTCCTGTTGTCATTTTCCCGATGAAAGAGAATCAGGGAGAACGCCATGTCCGACGCCATATCGTTTCTCGAGCCGCGCGCCGATGTGCTGGCGCGCCGAGCCCAGATCGTCGCCGATCTGACCGAACTTCTGCCACCGGAATGCCTGGTCCATGAGGCGCGTGAACTGGTGCCGTTCGAGACCGACGCATTCGTTTCCTACCGTCGTCTGCCGCTCGCCGTCGCCCTGCCGCGCACCACGGCCGAGGTTTCGGCCATCATGCGTTATTGCCACCGTTACGGCATTCCGGTCGTGCCGCGCGGCGCCGGCACCTCGCTTTCCGGTGGCGCCATTCCGCAAGAGGACGCCGTCGTGCTCGGCCTGTCGAAGATGAACCGCATCCTCGAAATCGACTTGCCGAACCGCGGCGCCGTGGTGCAGGCTGGCGTCACCAACCTCAATATCTCGGAATCCGTCTTCGCTGACGGCTTTTTCTACGCCCCCGATCCGAGTTCGCAGCTCGCCTGTACCATCGGCGGCAATATCGGCATGAATTCCGGCGGCGCCCACTGCCTGAAATATGGCGTCACCACCAACAATCTGCTCGGCGTCAGGATGGTGCTGGTCGACGGCACGGTAATCGAACTCGGCGGCAAGGCGCTGGATGCGGCGGGTTATGACCTGCTCGGCCTCGTCTGCGGCCATGAAGGCCAGCTCGGCATCGTCACCGAGGCGACGGTACGGCTGATCGCCAAGCCGGAGGGTGCCCGCCCTGTGCTCTTCGGCTTCGAGACTTCGGAAGAGGCCGGCGCCTGCGTTGCCGATGTCATCGCCGCCGGCATCGTTCCGGTCGCGATCGAATTCATGGACAAACCGGCCATCGAGATCTGCGAAGCTTTTGCCCATGCCGGTTATCCCCTCGATGTCGGCGCGCTGCTGATCGTCGAGGTCGAAGGGTCGGAAGCGGAAATGGACGCCACGCTGAAGGACATCGTCGAGATCGCCCGCCGCCACGGCGTCAAGACCGTGCGCGAATGCCAGTCGGCGACCGAAGCGGCGCTGATCTGGAAGGGCCGCAAATCCGCCTTCGGCGCCACCGGCCGCATCGCCGACTATATCTGCATGGACGGCACGGTGCCGCTCAGCCAGCTTTCGCACGTGCTGAAGAGGACCGCCGAGATCATCGATCATTACGGCCTGCGGGTCGCCAACGTCTTCCATGCCGGCGACGGCAACATGCATCCGCTGATCCTCTTTAACGCCAACGATCCGGAGGATGCCGCCCGTGCCGAGGCGGCCGGCAACGATATCCTCAGGCTCTGCGTCGATGCCGGCGGCTGCCTCACCGGCGAACATGGCGTCGGCATCGAGAAACGCGACCTGATGCGACATCAATATTCCGAGGCCGATCTCGCCCAGCAGATGGCGGCGCGCGCCGCCTTCGATCCCGGGTGGCTCCTCAACCCGTCGAAGGTCTTCCCGCTCGAAGGGCGTCCCCCCGCATGATCGATCTGATGCCGACGAGCGAGGAAGAGGCGGCGGCGATCGTCCGCGCCCATGTCGAGGCCGGCCGGCCGCTTGCAATCTGCGGCGGCGATACCCGCTCGGGCTTCGGCAATGCCGTCATCGCCGAAGACCGGCTGCGCTCGACCGGGCTTGCCGGCATCGTCGCCTACAAACCCGGCGAAATGGTCATGACCGTGCGATCGGGTACGCCGCTTGCAGAGGTCGAGGCGGCACTTTCCGACAGCGGCCAGATGCTCGCCTTCGAGCCGATGGACCATCGCCCTGTCATGGGAACCTCGGGTGAGCCGACGATCGGCGGTGTCTTTGCCGCCAATGTCTCCGGCCCGCGTCGGCTGATCGCGGGAGCCGCCCGCGACAGCCTGCTCGGTGTACGCTTCGTCAACGGCCGCGGTGAGATCATCAAGGCCGGCGGCCGGGTGATGAAGAATGTCACCGGCCTCGACCTGGTCAAGCTGATCGCCGGCTCGCACGGCACGCTGGGCTTCCTCACCGAAGTCACCTTCCGTGTGCCGCCGCGTCCGAAGACCGAGCGTACGGTGGTTCTATCCGGTCTCAACGACGCCGAGGCGGCAAACGCCATGGCGGCGACGATGGCGCTGCCGGTCGAAGTCTCGGGTGCCGCCCACCTGCCACTGACGGTGACGTGGAAATTCCTCGCCGGCAAATTGCCGGAGGGCGAGGCGACGGTTCTGCGCATTGAAGGCTTGGCGAGCTCGGTCGACGCGCGCATCGAAAAGCTTGCGGCGGCAATGTCGGCCTTTGCGACGGTGACGCGGCTGGATGAGCCGGAAAGCCGCAAGCTCTGGCAGGAAATCCGTGACGTGCTGCCCTATGCCGATACGACTTTGCGGCCGGTCTGGCGCGTCTCGGTCGCCCCCGGCACCGGCCATCAACTGGTCGCAGCGCTGCGCCTGGAAGCCGGCGTCGACGCCTTCTACGATTGGCAGGGCGGACTCGTCTGGATGCGCATGGAGGCCGGCCCCGAAGCCGACCTGGTCCGCCGCTATATCAAGGCGCTTGGCGGCGGCCATGCGACGCTGATCCGCGCATCAGGCGAAGCAAGGGCGGTCACCGCCGCCTTCCAACCCGAGCCCGAGGCGGTGGCGACGCTGTCGCGGCGGGTGAAGGAGAAGTTCGATCCGGCGGGGATTTTTAATCCGGGGAAGATGGGGTGAGAAGATGAGTCTGTGCGCGGAGTACCCCCCTCTGTCCTGCCGGACATCTCCCCCACAAGGGGGGAGATCGGATGGGGTTGACGGCTTCCCCAAACAATTTAGGCCCGAACAACTCCGGAACTGCGACGCCAACACGACAGAGCGGGACCGATCGTCCAACCTCTTGCCAATCTCCCTCCTTGTGGGGGAGATGTCCGGCAGGACAGAGGGGGGTAACAACGGCCCAACCCCCGAGATCCTCCCGAAGCGGAGGCTCCGCTAGATGCAAACCAACTTCACTCCCACCCAGCTTCTCGACCCTGATGTCGCCGAATCAGAGCAGATTCTGCGCAAATGTGTCCATTGCGGCTTCTGCACCGCCACCTGTCCCACCTATGTGACGCTCGGCAACGAGCTCGACAGTCCGCGCGGCCGTATCTACCTGATCAAGGACATGCTGGAAAACGGCCGGCCCGCCGATGCCGAAGTCGTCACCCATATCGACCGCTGTCTTTCCTGCCTTGCCTGCGTCACCACCTGTCCCTCTGGTGTCGACTACATGCACCTGGTCGATCACGCCCGCGCCCATATCGAAAAGACCTACAAGCGTCCGTTGATGAACAGGCTGACGCGTGCCATTCTTGCCGCCGTGCTGCCCTATCCCGGCCGTTTCCGTCTGGCGCTCAATCTCGCCCGCCTCGGCCGACCTTTTGCCGGCCTGATGCGGGGAGCTGCGCTGAAACCCTTCGCCGCCATGCTGGCGCTTGCGCCGCGCCGCATCCCCGCAGCTTCGGCCTTCGCAAAACCCGGCAGCTACCCGCCCGAGACGGAACGGCGTGGCCGGGTGGCGATCCTTTCCGGCTGCGCCCAGCCGGTACTCGATCCCGGCATCAATGCGGCGGCGATCCGGCTGCTGACCCGGCTCGGCGTCGAGGTCGTGCTGCCGGAAGGCGAAGTCTGCTGCGGTTCGCTCGTCCATCACATGGGCCGCGCCGAACAGGCGCTCGCCAGCGCCCGGGCCAATGTCGATATCTGGACGCGCGAAATCGACGGGCAGGGGCTCGATGCCATCATCATCACTGCCTCGGGCTGCGGCACGACGATCAAGGATTACGGCCATATGCTGCGCCTCGATCCCGCCTATGCGGCAAAGGCGGCGAGAGTCTCAGGTCTCGCCAAGGACGTCACCGAATATCTCGCAACCCTCGACCTGCCGGCGCATATGCCGAAGGGCATCACCGTCGCCTATCACTCCGCCTGTTCCATGCAGCACGGCCAGCGCATCACGCTGACGCCGAAGCAATTGCTGAAAGCGGCGGGTTTTACCGTGCGCGATCCGGCGGAAGGCCATCTCTGCTGCGGCTCGGCCGGCACCTACAACATCATGCAACCTGAGATCTCGGCTGCCTTGAAGGCACGCAAGGTCAAGAATATCGAGGCGACAAAGGCCGACATCATCGCCACCGGCAATATCGGCTGCATCACCCAGATCGCCACCAGCACCGACATGCCGATCCTGCATACGGTCGAGCTGCTCGATTGGGCCTACGGCGGCACTGTGCCGGAAAAATTAAGAGGTTTGCCCTTAGGCTGACGAGAAAGGCCGATCGGGCCGGTCTCGGGAGTTTAGACGATGTGGCGGGGAATGATTGTGCTTGCGGGACTGCTCTGTGCGGCAGGGACTGCCCATGCGAATAGCCGCTTTTTCTGTTCCGCCGATGACAAAGAAGCGCGCTTCACGCTCGAAAGCGGTTTCGAAAGCCAAGCCGGTCACAAGCTCAACCATTTCCGCGGCGCGCTTGTTGTCAAGGATCCGGCGCAATCGACCGTGTTCGGCAAGCGTGTCTTCGAATCGCAGCATCTGACCAACCATTGGTCGCGCGACGGCGATCTGCTGCTGGAAGTCTTCGACGGCGGCGAAGATGAAACCGGCGGAGCAACGCTGGATCTGGTCGTGGTTGCCGGCGAACGCGGCAAGCCGGCTGCAACTTTCAGCGGCACCTATTCCCTGACGATCGAAGGCGGCAGCAAACCCTATGCCGTCGAGGGCAAGGTCAGCTGCGGCACCAAATAGCACCGCAGCCGAAACTCAATTATTCAATTACCAGTGGAACGCGACGCCGACGTTGACGGCATTCGTGAAGATGTTGGTCTTCAGGTCCACGCCGCTATCGATCGGAACGTCGATGCGCGAATAGGTGCCCTTGTATTCGACGAAGGTCGACCAGCGATCGGTCACCTTGAAGTCGACGCCGGCCTGGGCCTGTAGCGTCACGCCGCCGAATTCATAAGCCCAGGTCTTGCCCTCGGGACGAATCACTTCGACATGCGGAATGTTCACGCCGACACCGGCGCCGAGATAGGGAGTCCAGCGGCGAGCCGGATCCTGGAAGCGATAGAGCCCATTCACCGTCAGCAGGTTCAGGCCGTCGGTGAATTCGAAATGCGACCAGCCGGTCTTGGCGAGCGTGTCGTCGTCGGCATAGACCTTGTCATGGGTATAATCGAGCGAAATACCCCAGTTCGGCTTGTTGAAGTTCTCGAGCCACCAGGTGACGCGGCCGCCGTAGTAAGGCGGGCTGCCGAAGGACTTGCCTTCCCAGCCGGCGGTGAAATGCGTGCCGTCGGAAAGATCGACGCCGCTATGCGGTGCCGTCTGGTAGCCGCCGTAGACAGAGAATTGCAGGTCTTCCGCCGAGGCGGAGGCTGCCGAACAGATCGTGAAGAACGCGATGCCCGCAAGCAGCGAAGCGGAAGAACGCAGCGCATATGTCATTGAATAGCCCCGATATTGTAAAAATAAGTCGTCCTTGCCGCAGATGTGCCAGCTTTCCGCCGCAATGTCTAAGAAAAATAAAAGGCGCGTCAAAGAGCGCCTTTCGTTTTTTTCGTGAGTGTTGCTCAGCCGCCGAATATCGTCCGCAGCACGTCGATGCCTCTGTCCTCGAACGCGACCGTGCCCTGCCTGTTGCCGGGACCGATGACGATCACCTTGGTGCCGACGGGCGCGCGATCATAGAGATGCGTCACATCC
Organism: Rhizobium sp. NZLR1b; assembly: GCF_019685155.1. Lineage (NCBI taxonomy): Bacteria > Pseudomonadati > Pseudomonadota > Alphaproteobacteria > Hyphomicrobiales > Rhizobiaceae > Rhizobium > Rhizobium sp. NZLR1b. The sequence continues at coordinate 59,150 of NZ_JABDWC010000028.1, read as the reverse complement.
TCGTTCATCATCCGGATGCAGCCGGAAGACATGTTGAGGCCGATGGTCCAGGGCTGGTTGGTGCCATGGATGCGGAAAATGGTGTCGCGGCCGCCCTGGTAGAGATACATGGCGCGGGCGCCGAGCGGATTGTCCTCGCCGCCTTCCTGGAAGGCAGGAATCATATGGCCCTTGGCGGCTTCGCGGCGGCGCATCTCGGCCGGCGGCGTCCAGCCCGGCCATTCGGCCTTGCGGCCGATCTTGACCACACCCGACCAGCCGAAGCCGTCACGGCCGACGCCGATGCCGTAGCGGGTGGCCCGGTTGTTGCCTTCGACGAGGTAGAGATACTTGTTGTTGGTATCGATGATCACGGTGCCGGCCGCTTCCGGCGTCACCAGCCGCACTTTCTTACGCTTGAACTCCGGCTTCACATATTTCGGCATCTGCGCGACACGCACGATCTGCGTCGGATGCCGTGTATTGTCGGGCGTGGAGCCGGCCGGCGCTGCAAAGGCTGATGTAGACATCAAGGACAGGACAAGTCCGGCGGCAGCCAGACCCGGCATTAATTTGATCATGAATCGATTCCCCTCAAGCAAATCCGCCCGAGGCTACATGAACTTCTGCCCGATTCAAGATCGGCGTGGCCGGATAAAACATTTTTGGAGAAGGGAGCCGCCTGTTCTTGCGGCTATCTAGAACATGATGCCGAAGAGTGTGTGCGGTTTTCGAACGACAGCATGCTCTAACTATTTAATTTAGAACAGGATTCAGATTTTAGGCCGATCGAGCCTAAAATCATCCTGTTCTAGAGCATTCCCGTTTTCTACGAAACGCGGAAATGCTCTATCCTTTTGTTTTTACGCAATTCCGGAAGCAAAACCGCTGCACACTTTTGCTGGAAATTGCTCTAGCTACTACGTGTGCCGTTAGATGACGATGACGCGGGTTCCGACGCTGACGCGGTCATAGAGGTCGACGACGTCTTCGTTGCGCAGACGAATGCAGCCGGAGGAGACGGCGCTGCCGATCGACCAGGGCGCGTTGGTGCCGTGGATACGGTAAAGCGTCGAGCCGAGATACATGGCGCGTGCGCCGAGCGGGTTTTCCGCACCGCCGTCCATACGCGCCGGCAGGTAGTGGCCCTTGGCGGCTTCGCGGCTGATCATCTCGGACGGCGGCGTCCAGTCCGGCCATTCCTGCTTACGGGTGATCTTGTGGGCGCCTGCCCATTCGAAGCCGGGCTTGCCGACGCCGACGCCGTAACGCCGCGCCTTGCCGCCCTGCATCACCAGATAGAGGAAGCGGTTGTTGGTATCGATGACGATCGTGCCGGGCTTTTCCTGGGTGTCGTAGTCGACCATCTGCGGCAGGTATTGCGGCTCGATCGGATGGCGGATCGCCGGTATGCCGGGATTGATCGCCGAAACGGTCTGCGGTGACACTGGCGGCGCCTGGCGGAGCACGCGGCGCTGGAAAAGGCCACGCTGCTGCGGCTGGATGACCGGCCGCTGGTAGACGACGGGACGAACCGTACCGCCGCCGAGCTGGTAGACCCAAGGCGCGGTCAGGTCGGGGCTTAGCACGACCGGTGGGCGGGTAGCATAGCGGTCGTCTGCAAGGGCGGCCGTGGAAAGAACGCCGAGCAGGGCTGAAGCAAGAACAAGCGGTTTCATCATCGGACGGACTCTCTACAAATGACCGAAAACGTTGGCGGGATACATCCGCCTGCAAAGACGCTGCCACCCAATCCGCCAGCGAATGGTAAAGATCGATTCATGAAAAGCCGACCGATCGGATAAACTTTTCGTCAGGGTTACCGTTCGGTTTGGAAAGACGGTTTGCAAATGGTAAAGCCGGAATCATGACCGGAAAACGAAGCGGACCCGGCGAACAGACGGACCCGGGAATGAAGCGGACATGAGCGAGACAGGCATCATCATCGGCGAGGACGGCAGGAGCCGATGCCACTGGCACGCCAATCTGCCCGATTATCTCAGATATCATGACGAGGAATGGGGCCGCCCTGTCACCGATGACATTCGCCTCTTCGAGAAGATCTGTCTCGAAGGCTTCCAGTCCGGTCTTTCCTGGCTGACCATCCTGCGCAAGCGAGAGAATTTTCGCGCCGCCTTTTCCGGCTTCGATTTCGAGAAGGTCGCTCTCTTCGGCGACGAGGACGTCGCTCGCTGCCTGGCCGATGCCGGCATCATCCGCCATCGCGGCAAGATCGTCTCGACCATCAACAATGCCAGGCGCGCCATTGCGCTCAGGGACGAATTCGGCTCGCTCGCCCATTATTTCTGGCGCTACGAACCGGGTCGTAACGAGCGACCTGGAGTGGTCGACCGTGACCATATCGTCGCAAATCCGACGACGCCGACCTCGACGGTGATTTCAAAGGATCTGAAGAAACGCGGCTGGACCTTTGTCGGCCCGACCACAGTTTATGCTTTCATGCAGGCGATGGGTCTCGTCAACGATCATCTGGAGGGCTGCTTCTGCCGGCCCGAGGTCGAGGCGATGCGCGCCGCTTTGGTTCGTCCATGAAAGAAGATGCATCCGTGAGAATATTGATCACCGCCGCTGCCCTGTTTTTCCTATCGGTCTCAGCCATGGCGCAGACGCCGCAGCTCGATCCTGGCGAGAAGCTCGAGAAACTGCAGTTCCCGGCTGTCACCATGCAGCTGAAGGGCTGGACGAAGTTCGGCAACGGCCATGTCTATACGCTGCCGGTGCGCACCGGCCAGCACCTGAAGATCGACTTTGCCACCAAAAGCAAGTTCGCCTACCTGGCGATCTTCGACCTGTCGAAACCGGATGACGAGGCGTTTTTCGGCACCGACGAGGACGGCTTGAGCTTCGAGACGACGGTCAAGGAAAACACCACTTGGCTGTTGCGTCCCTATTATTCCAAGGTCTCGCCGCGCCGCGGCCTTGGCGCCCCCTTCAGTATTCTGATCGAGCCTTTGGCCACTGCGCCGAAGCAGCCGCAGCCACCAGCCGAGCCGGAACGCCCGTCGCTGTTTCCGAAGGCGCCAGCCAAGCCGCAATAAAACAGAGCGCTTTTGTCCGCCTATGCCAGCCGGTCGATCAAGTCGCGCAACTCGCCGAGATGGCCGATCTTGCGGAAACGCGGCGCCTCCGTCGGCTCTTCCACATGTTCCAGCACCCAGGTGAGTTCGTGCGGCACGAAGACGCCGTAGCTGCCGGCGGCGATCGCCGGCACGATGTCGGATTTCAGCGAATTGCCGACCATCATCGCCCGCTCCGGCCCGTCGCCGACCTTGGCGAAGATGCGCCGATAGGTGACGGCGGTCTTGTCGGAGACGATCTCGACGGCATCGAAGAAGTCGCCGAGCCCGGATTGGGCGAGCTTGCGCTCCTGGTCGAACAGATCGCCCTTGGTGATCATCACCAGCAGGTATTTGCCGGCAAGCGCCTCCAGCGTGTCGCGCACATGCGGCATGGTCTCGACGGGATGGCTGAGGAGGTCGCGGCCGGTATCGAGGATTTTGGCGATCACGCTCGAGGGAATCTTACCCTCGGTGATCTCGATCGCCGTCTCGATCATCGACAGCGTGAAGCCCTTGATGCCGAAGCCGTAGTGGCGAAGGTTGCGTTTCTCGGCTTCCAGCAGCCGCTCGGAAATCTTCGGCCCTTCGGCGAAATCGGCAAGAAGCCCGGTGAAATGCGCTTCCGTCAGCCGATAATATTGTTCGTTCTGCCAGAGCGTGTCGTCGGCATCGAAGCCGATCGTGGTCAGTGGTCGCGTCGTCATATGCGTACCTTTGAGCATGATGCCGAAAAGTGTGAGCGGTCTTCTTATGACATCATGCTCTAACTCTTTCATTGAGAACAGGATTCAGATTTTAGGCCGCTCGGCCTAAAATCATCCTGTTCTTGAAATATGGCCGGCAATCTATCGCTCGCCTGTGTCGAGACAAGGGCTGTGTGGAGACAAGGGCACTTATCTCCGCTTGGAAGGCGCAACGTTGAAAATCGCCGCCGCCGCACTAGATCGACTTTGCCTCACCTTGCAGCCAGCCACGGCTGTGCCTGTCACGCGCAGGCCAATAATCAAAAAATGAAGTTCTTAAGTTCGCAAACCCCTCTTGCGGCAGACACAAAGGATTTTTTCGACCATGCGTTACAATCAACTTGGAAATACGGGACTTTTCGTCTCGGAAATCTGCCTGGGCACGATGACCTTCGGCGAAGCCAAACAGGGCAGCATGTGGGGCGCCATCGCCGATGTCGACCAGAATGCCGCCGACCGGATTGTCGAGCGCTCGCTTGCATCAGGCGTCAATTTCATCGACACGGCCGACGTCTATTCATCCGGCGAGTCCGAAAGGCTGCTCGGCCAGGCGCTGAAGAACCTCGACATCCCACGCAAGGACGTCGTCATCGCCACCAAGGTCTACGGCGTCATGGGCGACAAGCCGAATGACCGCGGCGCTTCGCGCGGCCACATCATGGATTCGATCGAGGCGAGCCTCAAGCGCCTGCAGACCGATCATATCGACCTCTATCAGATCCACGCCACCGATACGGTGACGCCGATCGAAGAGACGCTGCGCGCCTTCGACGATCTCGTTTCCCGCGGTCTCGTGCGCTATATCGGCGTCTCCAACTGGCAGGCCTGGCGCATCTCCAAGGCGCTCGGCCTCTCCGAACGCCGCGGCTTTGCCCGTTTCGAAACGGTGCAGGCCTATTATTCGATCGCCGGCCGCGATCTCGAGCGCGACATCGTGCCGATGATGCAGGAGGAGAAGCTCGGCCTGATGGTCTGGTCGCCGCTCGCCGGCGGTCTGCTCTCCGGTAAGTACGGTCCCGGCGCGCCCGGCAACGGCGAGGGCCGTCGCGCCAGTTTCGACTTTCCGCCCGTCGACCAGGACAAGGCCTGGGCCTGCGTTGCCGTCATGCGCGAAGTCGCCGAAAAGCACCGCGTCAGCGTCGCCACCGTGGCGCTCGCCTATATCCTTGCCAAGCCTTTCGTCACGACAGTCATCATCGGCGCCAAGCGTGTCGACCAACTCGACCAGAACCTTGCCGCCGTCAAGCTGAAGCTCGACGGCGACGATATGAAAAGGCTCGACGAGGCCAGCGCCCTTGCTCCCGAATATCCGGGCTGGATGCTGGCGCGACAGGGCGCCGGCCGCCGCCCGGCCGATTTCGAGCCGAAGGATTGATTTGCAAGTCCAAGGGCATTTCGGTGAGGGAACGCCGGAGATATCCGGCGTTCTTTTTTTGCAGACGATCGGTTATTTGCCGTGGGCTTTAAGCCAGGCATTCATCTCGGTGATCTCGGCTTCCTGCGCCTTGATGACGCCTTCGGCGAGTTTGCGGATATCGGCATCCTTGCCGTATTGAAGTTCGATCCTCGCCATGTCGATCGCGCCTTGATGGTGCGGGATCATGCCGCGGACGAAATCCACATCGGGATTGCCGCTATATTTGATCGTCATATCCTTGTGCATCTTGGCGTTGGCCTCGCTGAATGCGTGGCTTGCTGCATCGTGACTGCCCATCGGCTTGCTCATGTCCATCGACATGTCTTCGGCAAGGCTGGGGGCGGCAACGAAGGCAAGCATTGTAGCAAGCGTAATGATTTTCAGAGACATGAGAGATCCTTCCTCTGTCTGACAATAGGTCTTCCAGGCAGCAGCGCTACCTGATTGGCATGGATGGGGTGTCAGGACAGTCGGGGAGGGGGCGCCTGCGGCGCGGGCCTTTTATCATCCAGGGCGCGGGCAAGTGCCGGGGCAGGATAGCCGAAAACGGATTTTCCGCCGTCCATGACCGTCACCGTCGGCGGCAGCAGAAGACAGGCGGCGCAAAGCGGCATATGCGCAACGTCGCCGCTAGCGCAGGGATCTTTCAGGGGAGCGATTTGCCTTGGCCCCTCGGGCATATTCCCTTTGGACACATCCATGCCGGCCATCTGATGGTGCATGCTGCCGGCCTCGACGGTGACCGGCGCATTCATCGACGCGCATGTCGGACAGCCCGCCCATGCAGACATGGCGCTGTAGACCAGCCAGCCGAGTAACATCGTGATGAGGGCGAGTGTCCGCATGATGTTTCATATAGGCGAATGCGGGCCGCACGCCAAGCTGGCCGACGATGACAGGCTGACGGATCACGGCATTGTCATGCCTCTCACCAGGCGGCGATCACCTGGTGCTCGATCCGGTAATCCCGGCTCTCCTCGCCGAGCGGCGCGACCGGCCATGTCCAAGTCGCTTTTGCCGGTGGCTGCGAGACACCGTGCAGCAGGTCGGCCTCTTCCTGCACCCTGCCGTTGCGGTCGATGACGGCATATGCGATGTCGGTCACCAGACAGCTGCGGCAGGCAAGCCCCGAAAGCCCGGTCAGATGCGCGGCGATCAACCCTTCCACCGTATCTTTAGGCATGCGGCCTGCCTCGGTCTCGTGGCGCCGTTTCACGCCGCGGCCGATCTGCGACAGCAGGTTGGCCGAAACGACGAAATCGAGATAAGGCACCGAACGCAGGAAGCCCAGTGGTTCGGGCTCCCTGCCGGCGGCGAGATCGTCATAGCCGGAGAGATCGCGCTCGATCAGCCGGACATTGCGGTAGCCCTTGGCCGTCAGCCACAGGCGCACCGAGGCGAGATGGACGAGGTCGACCAGCACGACAGTGTCGAAGTCTCTCGCCAACTCTTTGATCGGCACGTCGCGCAGCAGGCCCGAACCGAGCACGACCGCCGTCCGTTTCTGCCTGAGATCGGCTGCCGCCGCGCGTATCGCATTCCGGCTCTTCTCTTCGTGTTCGGCCCAATCCTTGGAGCAACGTCCGGCCCGGGACCACAGATTGACGGAATAGCGGATGAACTTTCTGTAGGACTTGCCGGTCAACGGCAATGTCGCGGTATAGAGAAGCGCCTCGGCGATCATGAGCATATCCGCATTTCTGATGGACGCCTCTGCTTCAATCGATTCTGCCTGCGGCTTCAAGACCCTTCGCCCTTGCCGCTCCCGGCCCAATCCGCTAGGAAACCGCCACTGTCACAGTCAGCGGAATTCCCGGAAATGAACGATAAACAGAAGAAACCGCAAAAGCTCAAGGCCCGCCTGCCGCGCGGCTTCGTCGACCGCACGGCCGCCGATATCCGTGCCGTCAATGAGATGACGGCAAAGATCCGGGAAGTCTACGAGCATTATGGTTTCGATCCGCTCGAAACGCCGCTGTTCGAATATACCGATGCGCTGGGCAAATTCCTGCCCGACAGCGACCGGCCGAATGAGGGCGTCTTCTCGCTGCAGGACGACGACGAGCAGTGGATGTCGCTGCGTTACGACCTGACCGCGCCGCTCGCCCGTCATGTCGCCGAGAATTTCAACGAAATCCAGCTTCCCTACCGCACCTACCGCGCCGGTTACGTCTTCCGCAACGAGAAGCCCGGCCCCGGCCGCTTCCGCCAGTTCATGCAGTTCGATGCCGATACGGTCGGCGCGCCGGGCGTCCAGGCCGATGCCGAAATGTGCATGATGATGGCCGATACGCTTGAGGCGCTCGGGATCAAGCGCGGCGACTATGTCATCCGCGTCAACAACCGCAAGGTTCTGGACAGCGTGCTGGAGGCGATCGGCCTCGGCGGCGACGACAAGGCCGGCCAGCGGCTCAACGTGCTACGCGCCATCGATAAGCTCGACAAGTTCGGGCCGGAAGGTGTGGCCCTGCTGCTCGGTCCCGGCCGCAAGGATGAATCCGGCGACTTCACCAAGGGCGCCGGCCTCGACCAGGCGCAGATCGACAAGGTGCTGTTCTTCGTCGGCATCAAGGACTATGCCGAAAATGCTTCGCGGCTGGCCGAGCTCGTCGCCGAAACCTCGAAGGGCGTCGAAGGCGTCGAGGAACTGAATTTCATCGGGGCGTTGGTCACGAGCGCCGGCTATCAGTCCGACCGCATCAAGATCGATCCCTCCGTCGTGCGCGGCCTCGAATATTATACTGGCCCGGTCTACGAGGCCGAGCTCAGCTTCGACGTCACCAACGAAAAGGGTGAAAAGGTCGTCTTCGGTTCGGTCGGCGGCGGCGGCCGTTATGATGGCCTGGTCTCCCGCTTCATGGGTCAGCCGGTTCCGGCAACCGGCTTTTCGATCGGCGTCTCCAGGCTGATGACGGCGCTGAAGAACCTCGGCAAGCTCGGCGCCAGCGAAGTGATCGAGCCCGTGCTGGTAACCGTCATGGACGGCGATGTCGAGGCGATGGGCCGCTATCAGAAGATGACCCAAGAGCTGCGCGCCGCCGGCATCCGCGCCGAGATGTTCCAGGGCAACTGGAAGAAGTTCGGCAACCAGCTGAAATACGCCGATCGCCGCGGCTGCCCCGTCGCCATTATCCAGGGCGGCGACGAGCGCGCCGACGGCGTCGTGCAGATCAAGGATCTGATCGAGGGAAAGCGGCTCTCCGGCGAGATCGAGGACAATGCCAGCTGGCGCGAGGCCCGCGTGGCACAGGAGACGGTGCCGGAAGCCGACCTCGTCGCCAAGGTGAGGGAGATTCTTGCGGCGCAGGCAGAGGATCGGAAGAGGGCGGGCGGCGATGTCTGAGGCCGTTCCGACACGCTCGTCGCTTATCGTTCGGAGCGCGGCATGCCCCTGATCAACCTCCCCGAATTTGCCAACGATCTGCTGGCCGAATTTACCGCCCGCAACACCGAGCGCATCGACACGCCGGTGATCCAGCCGGCCGAACCCTTTCTCGATATCGCCGGCGAGGACCTGCGCCGCCGCATCTTCATGACGGAGAGCGAAACCGGGGCGAGCCTCTGCCTGCGTCCCGAATTCACCATCCCCGTCTGCCTGCGCCATATCGAGACGGCAACCGGCACGCCGAAGCGTTACGCCTATCTCGGCGAGGTTTTCCGTCAGCGCCGCGACGGCGCCAATGAATTCTATCAGGCCGGCATCGAAGATCTCGGCGATATCAACCTGTCCGGCGCCGACGCCCGCGCCATCGGCGATGCCACCGGCATTCTCGCCCGCCTGCTGCCGGGCCGGCGCCTGTCGGTGACATTAGGCGACCAGGCGGTGTTCGAAGCCGTCGTCCAGGCGCTCGGCCTGCCGCTCGGCTGGCAGAAGCGCCTGATCCACGCCTTCGGCAACATGACGCAGCTGGAAGCCCTGCTTGCCGGCCTCGTCAGCCCGCAATTCGTCACCGGGCTGGACGACGATATTGCCAAGCTTGTCGCGTCAGGCGATGAGCAGGCGCTGGTCGCCCATATCGAGCAGGAAATGCAGACCACGGGTTATTCGGCCAATGCCGGCCGCTCGCCGCTGGAAATTGCCCGGCGGCTCAAGGAAAAGCTCATCCTCTCCGAAACGCGTCTCGACGACGCGGCCTTCCATGTGCTGGAGGAGTTCCTGTCGCTCCACGTGCCGCTCGTCAATGCGTCCGCGGCCCTGGCCGGTTTCGCCGATGCGGCCGGCCTGAAACTCGGCAACGCACTATCCCGCTTCAACGGCCGCGTTGCCGCCCTTGCCAATGCCGGTGTCGACCTCTCTTGCGTTGACTACCGCGCCGCCTTCGGACGGCCGCTCGATTATTACACCGGCCTCGTCTTCGAGGTGACGGCGGAAGGCTCGGCGGCGGTTCTGGCCGGTGGTGGCCGCTTCGACCGGCTGCTGACCTTCCTCGGCGCAACGGACCGCATTCCGGCCGTCGGCTTCTCCTTCTGGCTCGACCGCATCGAAACCGAAAGGGCAGCTGAATGACCATCACCATCGCGCTTCCCTCCAAGGGCCGGATGAAGGCCGATGCTTCGGCAATCTTCGAGCGGGCCGGCATGCCGATCGCAGCTGTCGGCAACGACCGCTCCTATCGCGGCCGCGTCGAAGGCTGGGACGATGTCGAAATCGCCTTTCTCTCGGCCTCCGAAATCTCCCGCGAGCTCGGCAACGGCACTGTCGATTTCGGCGTCACCGGTGAAGATCTGATGCGGGAAGGGTTTGCCGAAGTCGACAAGCGGGTCGAATTCTGCGCCCGGCTCGGCTTCGGCCATGCCGATGTCGTCGTCGCCGTGCCGGAGATCTGGCTGGATGTCGAGACCATGGCCGATCTCGTCGATGTCGCCGCCGATTTCCGTGCCCGCCATGGTCGGCGCCTTGCCATCGCCACCAAATACTGGCGGCTGACCCAGCAGTTCTTTTCGAGCCAGCACGGCATCCAGCTTTATCGCATCGTCGAAAGTCTCGGCGCCACCGAGGGGGCTCCGGCGTCCGGCTCGGCCGATATCATCGTCGACATCACCTCCACCGGCTCGACGCTGCGCGCCAACCGCCTGAAGGTGCTTCAGGACGGCGTCATCCTGCATTCGCAGGCCTGCCTCGTGCGCGCCCGCAGGGAAAGCCATGCGGACGAACCGGTCGTGCAGGCAATCATCGACGCGGTGCGCGCCGCCCTCTGATCTCCAGGCATAAGAAAAACCCGCCGTCGGATGTGACGGCGGGGTTCTCTATGTCTGGGAGGATGTCTGCTTGTTCAGGCGGCCGCGTAGGCGCCGCGGCGGGCGTCGAGCGAGTAAGCGCCTGCGCCGTTGGTGGCGAGCATGATATAGGCGCCGGCGAGCGTGACGTTCTTCATGAAGTTGACGAAGTTCAGGGCGTTGATCCAGCCGTTGGCAGCGGCCGGGAAATCAGGAACGTTGACCGGCGAAAGGTGGAAGACGACGCCGGTGAACACACAGAACACGGCGAGCAGCCAGCCGACGATGCGGACCTGAAAGCCGACGAGCACGGCGAGACCGGTTGCAAGTTCGAACAGGCCGGCGAGATAGGTGAGCGCCGTGGAAGCGGGCAGACCTGCACCGGCGATCATGCCGGCGGTCGAAGCCGGATCGGTCAGCTTGCCGAAGCCGGCGAAGATGAACATGAAGGAAAGCAGGATACGGGCAATCAGGGTAATGACGTTGTTCGACATGGACGTTGTCTCCGTTTGACTGGTTCTGGAGATCTTGGTGCCCCGGCACCGTGTGGACCTCTGATGCCTCCTATGTCGCTCATTTCTCCCATTGTGGAAAGATAAACGAACGGGGACACTTTGTTCAATAATATAGAACGATGCCCTACAGGCGGCCGCTTGCCTTTGCCGCGTCCGGTCTCTTATGGTCGGCGCCCAACAAGGAGAATCCGATGGCAGATCTGTCCGCATTTCCGATCACGGCGCGCTGGCCGGCGAAAAATTCCGACATCATCCAGCTTTATTCGCTGCAGACGCCGAATGGGGTGAAGGTATCAGTCGCGCTCGAGGAGCTCGGCCTTGCCTACGAGGCGCATTATATTTCCTTCGCAGCCAACGAGCAGAAGTCGCCGGAATTCGAATCTCTCAACCCGAACGGCCGCATTCCGGCGATCATCGATCCGAACGGGCCGGATGGTAAGCCGATCGGCCTGTTCGAATCCGGCGCCATCCTGCTTTATCTCGCCGAAAAAACCGGCAAGCTCATTCCTGAAGACGCCGCTGGCCGCTACGAGTGCATCCAATGGGTGTTTTTCCAAATGGCCGGCATCGGCCCGATGTTCGGCCAGTTCGGACATTTCTACAAGTTCGCCGCCGACAAGGTCGCCAATAATTCCTATCCGGTGGAGCGCTATCGCGACGAGTCCAAACGGCTGCTCGGCGTGCTCGAAGACCGGCTGAAGGGTCGGCAGTGGATCATGGGCGACCAGTATACGATTGCCGACATCACCACCTTCACCTGGGTTCGCGGCGCCGATATCTTCTATGGCGGCCGCGAGGTTCTCGACTATGCGAAATTCCCCGCCGTCATGGACTGGCTGCAGCGCTGCATCGCCCGCCCGGCCAGCGAGAAGGGGCTCAACATTCCGGTCAAGCCGGAGTGACGAACAGGCCGCCGCAAAGCAGAAAGGCCGCCCATCGGGACGGCCTTGGTGTTCTACCTCCGGCCTCTATCGGTGGCTTGCAATCTGCCTTGCGCCTTCAAGCTTGAAGCGCGGAAAGATGAAGACGCCGACCATGCTGCCGCTGTATTTCTCTTCGAGCCCGTTCGACTCGCCCATGCAGAACAGCGGCTGGCGCAAGCCGTTCGGCATGATGATCGTCGTCGAAAAACAGAAGGAGGAGCAGCGTGTCGCCGCCTGCTCGAACAGTTCCAAGATGTGGCCGCGGTCCTTGGTATCGTAGCAGCGGATCAGGCTTAGGAGCCCGCATTCCTGTGCGGAGAGGCCGTGCAGCATCGCGCTCCATTCGCCGAGACGTAACATGCCGCTCGACAAATCTCCGGTCCAGGCTTCGGAAATCGAAAACTGCGCCACGATCTCGTCATTTTGATTGTGGTGCTCAAGCGAGCCGGGTGTCAAAGGTACGGCTGCATTGGCTTTGGCGATCTTAAACAAGGCGTTCCCCCGTTCGCATGCAGCTCCTCCGCCGCACGCTCGGTAAACACAAAAACAGGATCACGCAGCAGCAGGCATGATGCCCGTGCTTTTACCTGCGATCGTTGCCGCGGCCATCGGGCCTGCGGAACGTCAAGGATCGACTCTCGCGCCCGCTTGGTGGGCGCACTTCAATTGCAGCGCGGATTTATAGGAGCTTTTGAACAAACGGCAACGGCTTTTTAAGGGGTGTTCGGATCGGCATTTTTCCTGGGATGCCGGCATCCTCAGCCTATCCAGCGGGGAAGCGGCGCCGAAACATCAATTTTGCGGGCTTTGGATGCGGTTCCACTCGACATGAGGTGAGAAAGGGCGCCGCAACGCCGCAATCTCCCGCCAAGACCAGAGGCTTGAAAAAGCGCGGCAACGCAAGCCTCGCGAAAGCTTCCCGGGCGGGAGCGGGCGACGCGCCATGAAATTGCGCACAACGGACCGAATCGCCGGAGACGGGAAATGCGCGCAAAAGAAAAGGGCGACCCGAGGGCCGCCCTTCCTGTTCCGGAGACCGGAATGATGGCAGTGCAGGCTTTCGCCTATCACATCATGTCCATTCCGCCCGTTCAGCGCGCTTGACGCGCTGACCCATTTTAGATGATGGGCGGTTTCATGAACGATGCTGTGAAGGCCGTAGGCCTATCACATCATGTCCATTCCGCCCATGCCGCCCATGCCGCCCGGCATGCCGCCGCCAGCCGAGTCTTTCTTCGGCAGTTCGGCGATCATGGCTTCGGTGGTGATCAGCAGCGATGCGACAGAAGCAGCGTTCTGCAGCGCCGTGCGGACAACCTTGAGCGGGTCGACGATACCCATGGCGATCATGTCGCCATATTCGGATGTCTGGGCGTTGTAGCCGTAGTTGTCTTCGTTCTTGTCGAGGACCTTGCCGACAACGATCGAGGCTTCGTCGCCTGCGTTTTCAGCGATCTGACGAACGAGCGACTGCAGGGCGCGGCGAACGATGTTGATGCCGGCTTCCTGGTCGTCGTTTGCACCCTTGACGGTGATCTTCGTGGAAGAGCGCAGCAGAGCGATACCGCCGCCGGGGACGATACCTTCCTGAACGGCAGCGCGCGTCGCGTTGAGCGCGTCGTCGATGCGGTCCTTCTTTTCCTTCACTTCAACTTCCGTCGAGCCGCCGACGCGGATGACGGCGACGCCGCCGGCGAGCTTGGCAAGACGTTCCTGCAGCTTCTCGCGGTCGTAGTCGGAGGTGGTTTCTTCGATCTGAGCCTTGATCTGGGCAACACGGCCTTCGATGTCGGACTTGGCGCCCGAACCGTCGACGATCGTGGTGTTTTCCTTGGAGATCGAAACCTTCTTCGCACGGCCGAGCATGTCGAGCGTGACGGATTCGAGCTTGATGCCGAGGTCTTCGGAGATCACGGTGCCGCCGGTCAGGATGGCGATGTCTTCGAGCATGGCCTTGCGGCGGTCGCCGAAGCCAGGAGCCTTGACGGCAGCGATCTTGAGGCCGCCGCGCAGCTTGTTGACGACGAGCGTTGCGAGGGCTTCGCCTTCGACGTCTTCAGCGATGATCAGGAGCGGCTTGCCGGTCTGAACGACAGCTTCGAGAACCGGAAGCATCGACTGCAGGTTCGAGAGCTTCTTCTCGTGAAGGAGAATGAAGACGTCTTCGAGGTCGGCGATCATCTTTTCCGGGTTGGTCACGAAGTAGGGGCTGAGGTAGCCGCGGTCGAACTGCATGCCTTCGACGACTTCGAGTTCGGTTTCGGCGGTCTTGGCTTCTTCAACCGTGATGACGCCTTCGTTGCCGACCTTCTGCATGGCTTCAGCAATGTCGAGACCGACCTGCTTGTCGCCGTTTGCGGAAATCGTGCCGACCTGTGCAACTTCTTCCGAAGTGGAGATCTTCTTGGCCTTGGCCTGGAGATCCTTCACGACGTCAGCAACAGCGAGGTCGATGCCGCGCTTCAGGTCCATCGGGTTCATGCCGGCTGCAACAGCCTTGTTGCCTTCGCGAACGATCGCCTGGGCAAGAACAGTTGCGGTCGTGGTGCCGTCACCGGCGATGTCGTTGGTCTTCGAAGCAACTTCGCGGACCATCTGTGCGCCCATGTTTTCGAACTTGTCTTCGAGTTCGATTTCCTTGGCGACGGAAACGCCGTCCTTGGTGATGCGCGGAGCGCCGAAGGACTTGTCGATGATGACGTTACGGCCCTTCGGGCCGAGCGTTACCTTGACTGCATCGGCGAGAATGTCGACGCCACGCAGCATTTTTTCGCGCGCGGTGCGACCAAACTTGATTTCTTTAGATGCCATGATTGAAACTCCTCATTTCGAGTGTCCGGGTTCTGGACCCGTCGGCTACGTCGGAAGGCCAGCGGCTGATCAGCCGATGATGCCCATAATGTCGGCTTCCTTCATGATCAGAAGGTCTTCGCCGTCGATCTTGACTTCGGTGCCGGACCACTTGCCGAACAGAATGCGGTCGCCAGCCTTGACGTCGAGTGCGACGACCTTGCCGGACTCATCGCGCGCGCCGGAACCGACGGCGACGATTTCGCCTTCCTGCGGCTTTTCCTTGGCGGTATCGGGAATGATGATGCCACCCTTGGTCTTGGCTTCGGACTCAACGCGGCGAACAACGACGCGGTCGTGAAGGGGGCGGAAGTTGGTGCTTGCCATTGTCTAATCCCTCGATCGAATGACATTCGCGGGCCGGAGCGGCCCACATGGATAGATGTTAGCACTCCCTTGCGGTGAGTGCTAGCGACGAGCATTTAGGGATGGCTCCGAAAGGAGTCAATGAGAGCAATCACGAATTTTTGTGCCGGAATTGTGAAGAGGCGGAAGAATTGCGGAGATTGCCGCCGAAACCGGCGCGGCGGGTCGACGGCGAAGAAAATGCCTTGCCATCGCCTTGCGCCTTTGCAATGTCACCGGTGACTGCAGCAAATCGGGAAATCGGAATGGCCAGGCGGATAGAAAACTTCTCGGAGATAACAGGTCATTACGACGTGGTGCTCTGCGATGTCTGGGGCGTCGTTCACAATGGCGTCGATCCGTTTCCGAAGGCAGCCGCAGCCCTTGAGGCGGCGCGCGCCAACGGCGTCGTCGTCGTCCTCATCACCAATTCGCCGCGCCTTTCCTGGCAGGTGGTCGAGCAGTTGCGCCAGATCGGCGTTCCCGACGGCGCCTATGATAGGATCGTCACCTCCGGCGACGTCACGCGCCGGCTGATCGCCGAAGGGCCGAAGACGGTCTTTCTGCTCGGCCCCGAGCGCGACAAGGCGCTTCTCGAAGGCATCGGCGTCGAGCGCAAGCCGGCGGGCGAAGCGCAATCGCTCGTCTGCACCGGCTTTTTCGACGACGAGACTGAGAAGCCGGAGGATTACACCGACATGCTTCTGGAATTCAAAGCCCGCGAGGTGCCGATGATCTGCGCCAATCCCGACCTCGTCGTCGAGCGTGGTCACCGCATCATCCCCTGCGCCGGTGCCATGGCCGCCTATTATGAGCAGCTTGGCGGCAGCACCCGCATCGCCGGAAAACCGCACCGGCCGATCTATGAGGCGACGCTGGCCGCTGCCCGCGAGCTTCGCGGCGATTTCTCGGTCGACCGCGTGCTGGCGATCGGCGACGGCATGCCGACCGATGTGCGCGGCGCCTTGAATTACGGCCTCGACCTTCTCTACATCAGCGGCGGTATCCACGCCAAGGAATACACCCTGAACGGCGAGACCGACGAGGCGATCCTCAACGCCTATCTCGATCGGGAAAAAGCCGCGCCGAAGTGGTGGATGCCACGCCTTGCATAAAGAGAAGCCAGCCGATGACCGTCTTCCACCGCAATGAAACCCGGGAACCCTTGCCTGCCCATCTAAAGGGCGGCGTCATTGCCATCGGCAATTTCGACGGCGTGCACCGTGGCCACCAATCGGTGCTCAGCCGCGCGCTCGAAATCTCCAGGGCCCGCGGTATCCCCGCTTTGGTGCTGACGTTCGAGCCGCATCCGCGCACGGTCTTCCGGCCTGAGACACCGGTCTTCCGCCTGACGCCCGCACCATTGAAGGCCCGCATCCTGGAAACGCTCGGTTTCGGCGCCGTCATCGAATATCCCTTCGATTATGAGTTTTCGCAGCGCTCGGCCGATGATTTCATCCATTCGATCCTCAAGGATTGGCTCGGCGCCTCAGAGGTCGTCACCGGCTTCGATTTCCATTTCGGCCGCGGCCGCGAGGGCGGTCCGGCCTTCCTGATGAATGCCGGCCAGACCTATGGCTTCGGCGTCACCCTGATCGACGCCTTCCGCGACGAAAACGCCGACGTCGTCTCGTCGAGCCATATCCGCGCGCTTTTAAGCGACGGCAATGTCAGCGAAGTCGCCGGTATGCTGGGCTATCATTATACGGTTGAGGCCGAGGTGATCGACGGCGAAAAGCTCGGCCGGCAGCTCGGGTTTCCCACCGCCAACATGCGCCTGCCGCCGGAGGTCGAACTCGCCGCCGGTATCTACGCCGTCCGCTTCCGCCGCCAGGACGGCACGCTGCACGACGCCGTCGCAAGCTACGGCCGCCGCCCGACGGTGACGGAAAACGGTGCACCGTTGCTCGAAACCTACCTTTTCGATTTCAGTGGCGATCTCTACGGCCAGCGCTGCGCCGTCTCCTTCTTCGGCTATATCAGACCCGAGCTGAAATTCGACGGCCTCGATCCGCTGGTCGCCCAGATCAAGCGCGACGAGGAGGAGGCGAGGGCGCTGCTTTCCGGTGTGAAACCGCTGGGCGAACTCGACCGGAAGCTTTGTTTTTCCTGACGTCGCCGTGAGCGTGGCGGCAGCGGGGAGACCAGCGATTCCTGCCACCGATGCCGATGGCGCAACCGCGAATTCTGCTCTTCCTTTTCCAGGCAAAAACGCCTATGAACCGCCGCTATGACGAAATTTCGGCTGGCGATGACGATGCGAATTATCGGCCCGGCCTTCCGCGCGCGCTAAGCGGCCGGAAGGTCCGGGTTTTTGGCGCTTGGATACAAGCGCTTCCGTCACCAGCTTTTTCACGCCCGTTGCGCCCCTTCCTGGGCCGCCAGAAACGATTGTCCGATATGACCGACACAGCCGAAAAGATCGACTATTCGAAGACCCTCTATTTGCCCGAAACCGATTTCCCCATGCGCGCCGGCCTGCCGCAGAAGGAGCCGGAGCTGGTCAAACGCTGGCAGGAGATGGGTCTCTACAAGAAATTGCGCGCTTCGGCCGCCGGCCGCGAAAAGTTCGTGCTTCACGACGGCCCGCCCTATGCCAATGGCAACATCCATATCGGCCACGCGCTGAACAAGATCCTCAAGGATGTCATCAACCGCTCGTTCCAGATGCGCGGTTACGACGCCAATTACGTGCCCGGCTGGGATTGCCACGGCCTGCCGATCGAATGGAAGATCGAAGAGAAGTACCGCGAGAAGGGAAAGAACAAGGACGAGGTCCCGGTCAACGAATTCCGCCGCGAATGCCGTGAGTTTGCCACCGGCTGGATCAAGACCCAGGCCGAAGAGTTCAAGCGTCTCGGCATCGAAGGCGACTTCGATAATCCCTATACGACGATGAACTTCCACGCGGAAGCGCGCATCGCCGGCGAACTCCTGAAGATCGCCGCAAGCGGCCAGCTTTATCGCGGCTCCAAGCCGATCATGTGGTCGGTCGTCGAGCGCACGGCGCTGGCCGAGGCCGAAGTCGAATACCAGGATTACGAGAGCGACACGATCTGGGTGAAATTCCCCGTTGTCGAAGGTCCGGCTGCGCTCAAGGATGCGTTCGTGGTCATCTGGACGACCACGCCCTGGACGATCCCCGGCAACCGCGCGATCTCTTTTTCCGCACGTGTCTCCTACGGTCTCTACGAGGTAACGGCTGCCGAGAACGATTTTGGTCCGCGTCCCGGCGAAAAGCTGATCTTTGCCGACAAGCTGGCTGAGGAATCCTTCGCCAAGTCCAAGCTGCAGTACAAGCGCCTGAGCGATGTCTCTGCGGCCGACTTCGCAGCGATGGCCTGTGCCCATCCCTTCAAGGGTCTGGACGGAGGCTATGAATTCGCCGTGCCATTGCTTGATGGCGATCACGTCACCGATGATGCCGGCACCGGTTTCGTGCACACGGCACCCAGCCACGGCCGCGAAGACTTCGATGCCTGGATGTCGGCCGTCCGCACGCTGGAGGCTCGTGGCATCGACTCCAAAATCCCGTTCCCGGTCGACGACGGCGGCTTCTACACATCGGATGCCCCCGGCCTCGAGGGCGCACGCGTCATCGACGATAACGGCAAGAAGGGCGATGCCAACGACCGCGTCATCAAGGAACTGATCGCCCGCGGCGCGCTCTTTGCCCGCGGCCGGCTGAAGCATCAGTATCCGCATTCCTGGCGCTCGAAGAAGCCGGTGATCTTCCGCAACACGCCGCAATGGTTCGTCCATATGGACAAGACCCTTGCCGACGGCACGACGCTGCGTTCGCGCGCTCTCGGTGCGATCGACGACACCCGCTTCGTGCCCGCCGCCGGCCAGAACCGCCTGCGCGCCATGATCGAAGGCCGCCCGGACTGGGTTCTTTCTCGTCAAAGAGCATGGGGCGTACCGATCGCCGTCTTTGCCGACGAGCAGGGCGAGGTCCTCGTCGACGAAGCCGTCAGCGCCCGCATCCTCGACGCCTTCGAACAGGAGGGCGCCGACGCCTGGTTTGCCGAAGGCGCCAAGGAGCGCTTCCTCGGCAACGATCATGACCATGCCCGCTGGACGCAGGTCATGGATATCCTCGATGTCTGGTTCGATTCTGGCTCGACGCACACCTTCACGCTCGAAGACCGCCCGGACCTGAAGTGGCCGGCCGACCTTTATCTCGAGGGTTCCGACCAGCATCGCGGCTGGTTCCATTCGTCACTGCTGGAATCGGCGGCCACCCGTGGCCGCGCCCCTTATAACGCCGTCCTTACCCATGGCTTCACCATGGACGAGAAGGGCGAAAAGATGTCGAAGTCGAAGGGCAATGTCACCGCGCCGCAGGAAGTGATGAAGGACGCCGGCGCCGACATCCTGCGCCTCTGGGTCATGACCTCGGACTATGCCGACGACCTGCGCGTCGGCAAGACGATCATCCAGACCAATGTCGATGCCTATCGCAAGCTGCGCAACACCATCCGCTGGATGCTCGGCACGCTCGCCCACGACACGGGCGAGGAGATCGAGTTTGCCGATCTGCCGGAGCTGGAGCAGTTAATGTTGCACCGGCTTGCCGAACTCGACGAGCTGGTGCGCGAAAACTACGATGCCTTCGATTTCAAGAAGATCGCCCGCGCACTGATCGATTTCGCCAATGTCGAGCTGTCGGCCTTCTATTTCGATGTCCGCAAGGATGCGCTCTACTGCGACGCGCCATCGAGCCTGCGCCGGCGCGCCAGCCTGCACGTCATCCGTCAGATTTTCGATTGCATGGTGACCTGGCTTGCCCCGATGCTGCCCTTCACCACCGAAGAGGCCTGGCTGTCGCGCAATCCGTCCGCCGTTTCCGTGCATCTGGAGCAATTTGCCCCGGTTGCAAAGGAATGGCGTAACGATGCCCTGGCCGAGAAGTGGAAGAAGATCCGCACGGTCCGCTCGGTTGTCACAGGCGCGCTGGAAATCGAGCGCAAGGACAAGCGCATCGGCTCCTCGCTGGAAGCGGCGCCGGTCGTCCACATCGCCGATCCGGAATTGCTGAAGGCGCTGGAAGGCCAGGACTTCACCGAAGTCTGCATCACCTCGGCAATCGAGGTCAGGGCCGGCGAAGGCCCGGCTGAAGCTTTCCGCCTGGCCGAAGTGCCTGAGGTTAGCGTCGTGCCGAAGCTTGCAGAGGGTGAGAAATGCGCCCGCTCCTGGCGGATCACCAGGGACGTCGGTTCCGATCCCGAATATCCCGACGTCTCGGCCCGTGATGCTGCAGCCCTTCGCGAGCTTGCGCTGCTCGCGTGAAGAATATTGCCGGGTGAATTGCGTTTTCGCGGTTCATCCGGTAAAAGCTGCCTGAAAATGGCCGGATTTTTGCGTCAGGGGGACGGTTGTCCGGTTGGGCAACGATTGCACCGGTGGCTGGAAGGGTTTTCATGTTCGCAACGCATTGGTTCCGTATGGGCGCCTGCCTGTCTGTCGTCATGGCGGGATGCTCCCTGGTCTCCAGCTGCGCCAGCAGCCCGACCTACGGCACCGACAAGACTGCCATGGAGCAATTGACCGACGATCTCGGACAGTCCGTGTCGCTGACCGGGCCCGACCCGAAGAACAAGGGCGTCAAGTACACGCCGCGCCCGACGCTGGTACTGCCGGCCCAGGCGCAGAAGGAAACCCTCGTTGCGCCGCAGCAGACGGTCGCCAACAAGGACAATCCGCAATGGATTGAATCGCCGGAGGAAACGCGCGCCCGCCTCGTCGGGGAAGCAGACGCGAACTCCGACAATCCGAACTACCGCTCGCCGCTCGCCAGCTCGGCAATCGAAGGCGGACGGCGCACGACGGAAGCGCAGACCAAGGCCTATCGTGAAGCCCGCGCCCTGCAGAAGGGCTCCTATATCGATCAGCGCCGCTATATTTCCGATCCGCCGCCGGGCTACCGCACCGTCGACGATCCGGCAAAGCTCGACGATGTCGGCGAGCCCGAGCTCAAGAAGCAGAAAAAGCGCAAGAAGGATGCGGCGGTCGCCAACACCGGCAAGCAGTGGTGGAACCTCCTGCAATAGCGGCCTTTGAGCGTTTGAAAAGACGCGCGGCGCTGTAAAGATTACGGCGCCTCTCTCTTTTGCGAAAAGAATCGTCTTAGGATGTCGGCCGATTGCACCTCGTTGAAGCCGGAATAAACCTCCGGAGCGTGGTGACAGGTGGGCTGCGCATAAAATCGCACGCCATTGTCGACGCCGCCGCCCTTCGGGTCTTCGGCGCCGTAATAGAGCCTGCGGATACGCGCAAACGAGATGGCTGCCGCGCACATGGTGCAAGGCTCGAGCGTCACATAGAGATCGGCGCCGACGAGACGCTCCTGTCCGAGCGTTTCGCAGGCAAGCCGGATCGCAGCGATTTCGGCATGCGCGGTCACGTCTTTAAGCTCGCGCGTGCGGTTTCCCGCCTGGGAAATGGCGATATCGTCGATAACGATGACGGCGCCGATCGGCACCTCGCCGCGTTCTCCGGCGGCACGCGCTTCTTCAAGCGCCATCTCCATGAAACGATTTGTCTTCACGATCGCAAGAATTTCCACTTAACCGCAGATGCGTGACCTGATAGACAGGCCCAAAAGGCAGGCAAACAACAAATGACACCCAAAGACAAGCCAAAACGCCCGGGCGCGAAGCCCTTTTCACGGGACGACGGGCCGAAGGCCGGCGCGAAGCCTGGCGGCGCGAAGCCGGCAAAGGCTGCGATCGCCGCCGAGGCCGATAGCGAGGCCAAGGCCGAACGCATTTCCAAGGTGATGGCACGCGCCGGCGTCGCGTCCCGCCGCGACATCGAACGGATGATCATGGAAGGCCGTGTAACGCTGAACGGCAGGGTTCTCGACACCCCCGTCGTCAACGTCACGCTCGCCGATCGCATCGAGGTCGACGGCGTGCCGATCCGCGGCATCGAGCGCACCAGGCTATGGCTCTATCACAAGCCGGCCGGTCTGGTGACGACCAATGCCGATCCGGAAGGCCGGTCGACCGTCTTCGACAATCTGCCGGAAGAACTGCCGCGCGTCATGTCGATCGGCCGCCTCGATATCAACACCGAAGGCCTGCTGCTGCTGACCAATGACGGCGGTCTCGCCCGCGCGCTCGAGCTGCCGGCGACCGGTTGGCTGCGCCGCTACCGTGTCCGCGCTCATGGCGAGATCGATCAGGACGCGCTCGACAAGCTGAAGGACGGCATCGCCGTTGACGGCGTGCTCTATGGCTCGATCGAGGCGACGCTCGACCGCACGCAAGCGTCGAACGTCTGGATCACCATGGGTCTTCGCGAAGGCAAGAACCGCGAAATCAAGAACGTGATGGGTGCGCTCGGCCTCGACGTCAACCGCCTGATCCGCATTTCCTATGGCCCGTTCCAGCTCGGCGACTTGCCGGAAGGCCATGTCATCGAAGTGCGCGGCCGCACGCTTCGCGACCAGCTCGGCCCGCGCCTGATCGAGGAAGCCAAGGCGAATTTCGACGCGCCGCTCTACAACGCGCCGGCCGTCGCGGCCGAGGAAGAGGCTGAAGCCCCAGTACCGGAAAGGCGCGAGCAGCGTCCGCGCCGCGACGAAGACAAGCGCGAACGGGCGCTGAGCCGCCTCGACACCAAGCGCGACGATCGCCACGGTGGCGGGCGTAGAGATGACGATCGCCGCGATAGCGGCCGCAGGGATGATGACAAGCCCAAGCGTCCTCAGCCGCTCGGCCAGCGTCGCAGCGCCAATGTCTGGATGGCGCCCGGCGCCCGGCCACTTGGCGAAAAGGCTGCAGCGAAAGCCGCCAAGAATGAGCAGACCGCGCGCCGGCGCGGCGAGCAGGCGCCGGCAAAGGGTGCCGGTTCCCACCATATCGAGGATCGCCCGCGCACGCAGATCAATCGCGTGCGCGAGGAGGACGGCGAATGGATCCGTTCGAGCGAGCAGCCCCACCGCAAGGATGAGGGCGAAGGCTCCGGCCGCAAGCGCTCGTTCGGGGATCGGCCTGCCCGCGAAGACCGCGGTTTTGGCGACCGCCCGGCGCGCGGCGAACGCCCCCCCCGTGAAGGGGGTGACGAACGTCCGCGTACCAGAAGCTCTGCAGGCGAAGGCCGTGCGGAGCGTCCGCGCGGCGACCGGCCTTTCGGCGATCGTCCCTCGCGCGGCGATCGGCCCTTCGGCGACAAGCCGCGTGGTGATCGCAAACCGCGTGCGGATGGCGACGAGCGTCCTCGTGCCGCCAGAGCCTCCACCGGTGAGGCCCGTTCGGAGCGTCCGCGCGGCGACCGGCCTTTCGGTGATCGTCCTTCCCGCGGAGATCGCCCCTTCGGCGACAAGCCGCGTGGAGATCGCAAGCCGCGTGCGGATGGTGACGAGCGTCCTCGTGCCGCCAGAGCCTCCACCGGTGAGGCCCGTTCGGAGCGTCCGCGCGGCGACCGGCCTTTCGGTGATCGTCCTTCCCGCGGAGATCGCCCCTTCGGCGACAAGCCGCATGGTGATCGCAGACCGCGCGAGGACGGTGATGAACGTCCGCGCGCAGCCAGGGCCTTCGCCGGCGAAGGCCGCTCTGAGCGTCCACGTGGAGAACGAACCTTCGGCGACAAATCTACGGGCGGCAGGCCTTCGGGCGACAAGCCTTCGGGTGACAAGCCGCGCGGCAAGGGCTTTGGTGCCAAGCCGGGTGGGGCCAAGAATTTTTCCGGTAAGCCGAAGGGCGCCAAGCCAGGCAGTGACAGGCCAGGCAGTGACAGGCCGGGCGGCGACAGGCCTGCGGGCGGGCCGTCCAGAGGTGGTGCAAAAGGAAAGGGAATGACACGCGGTGCGGATCGTCGGCGGTGAATTTCGCGGACGGCCTCTCGCCGTGCCAAAATCCAACGATATCCGGCCGACTGCCGACCGGACGCGCGAGAGCCTGTTCAATATATTGAGCCATGCCTATCCGGAATGTGTCGACGGCACCCGGATACTCGACCTTTTTGCCGGAACCGGCGCCGTTGGCCTCGAAGCCGTTTCACGCGGCTGTCGTCATGCGCTCTTCGTCGAAAACAGCGTCGAGGGCAGGGCGCTGCTCTGGGAAAACATCGATGCGCTCGGCCTGCACGGCCGCACGCGCATCCTGCGCCGCGATGCCACCGATCTCGGCAGCGTCGGCAATCTCGAAGCCTTCGACGTGCTGTTTGCCGACCCGCCCTATGGCAAGGGTCTCGGCGAGAAGGCAATGGCGGCCGCCGCTCAGGGCGGCTGGCTGCGGCCTGGCGCGATCGCGGTGCTGGAAGAACGCGCCGATATTGTCGTTTCCGTGCATCCTTCCTATGTTTTCCTCGAAAACCGCATCTTTGGCGATACGAGGGTGCATTTCTTCCGGTATCAGCCGCAATAAGCGGGGGCGGGCGTGCAGCAGGCAGAGATCATCAGCCCGAAACTGCCGGCGATCAGTGATCTCCCAACGGTCGCCGTCGCTTTCGGCGGCGGCGGCGCGCGCGGGCTTGCCCATATCCATGTGATCGAGACGCTCGACGAACTCGGGATCCGGCCAGTGGCGGTGTCAGGCTCGTCGATGGGTGCGATCATGGGGGCCGGCATGGCCGCCGGCATGTCCGGCGCCGAAATCCGCGAACATGCGCTGGCGACCGTCGGCAACAGGACGGCCGTCGTCAGCCGCATCTGGGGCCTGAGGCCGGCGACGGTGCGGGATGCCGTGGCCAAGGGCATCCGCATCGGCCAATTCAATCTGGAGCGGATCCTCAAGGCCTTCCTGCCGTCCGAGCTGCCGGCCCGCTTTGAAGATCTGCTGGTGCCAATGAAAGTCATCACCACAGATTATTACGGGCAGTGTGAAGTCATCATCGAAGAAGGCGAGCTGTTTCCGGCACTCGCTGCCTCATCCGCCATCCCCGCCGTCTTCATGCCGGTGCGCCTGCGCGACCGCGTGATGATCGACGGCGGCATCAGCAATCCGGTGCCTTACGAATGCCTGATGGATCTTGCCGACATCGTCGTCGGCATCGATGTCGTCGGCGCGCCGGAAGGCGACGGCACCCATATCCCGAACCGCATGGAGAGCATCTTCGGTTCCGGCCAGCTGATGATGCAGACGGCGATCACGCTGAAGCTGAAGCTCCGCCCGCCGCATATCTTCCTGCGCCCGGCAGTCGGCCGCACCGGCGTCATGGATTTCCTCAAGGCCCGCGATGTGCTGGCCATGTCCGTCGGTGTCAAGGACGACCTGAAATTCGCCCTCGACCGCGAGATCGAAGCGCGGCTGAAGCGCTGATGTTCTCTTGATTTACGCCTCCGCCGTCGCATCCACGGTGCCTGCCAGCGGATCGTCCTCGAAAGCATCGGCGGCACGTTTCGGCTTGACCAGCGGTTCGGGGCGGACGGGATGGGAAAACAGCATGTCGCGGCCGGCCTGCAATCCTTCGGACACCTGCAGCACCAGGCGCGCCTCGTCGCGCTTGCGGATATCCTCGCCGATTTCATAGGCATCGACCTCGGGCACACCAAGCGCCTCCAGCGTCCGCCGCCCGAAGAGCAGGCCTGATTCCAACGTTTCGCGCAGTTCGTAGTCGATACCCTTGTTACGCAGCTCGATCGAATGGATGCGATCGTAGGAGCGCACGTAAAGCCTGGTGTGCGGATAGTCCGCCTGCACCAGTTCCACCACCTTGTCGGTGATTTCCTTCTTCTGCGTGCAGACGAGCACGATCTTTGCCCGGTCGATGCCGGCCGAGCGCAGCACGTCCTTGCGGGCGCCGTCGCCGAAATAGATGCGAAAGCCGAAGGCGGAGGCCTGGCGGATACGGTCCGCCGAAAAATCGATGACGGTGACGCTGCGCCCGCCGGCAAGCAGGATCTGGGCGGCGATCTGGCCGAAACGCGAGAAGCCGACCATCAACACATCGGCGCCGGCACCCTCGAAATCCTCGTCCAATTCCTCATGCTCATCGCCGCTGAGCAGCCGCTTGGAAAGAGCCGCGCCGATCGGCGTCAGCGCCATGGACAGCGTGACGATCGCGACCAGCAGCGATGCCGTGCTCGCCGACATCAGCCCGACGGTTGCCGCCGCGGTAAACAGCACGAAGCCGAATTCGCCGCCTTGCGGCAGCAGAAAGGCGATCCGGATCGCATCGTTGTGCGGAGAGCCGGAGATCCGGCAAAGCCCGTAGATGATGATCGCCTTGACCGCCATGATGATCGGCACCGCAACGATGACGAAGAGCGCGTTGTCGGCAAGCACGTCGAGCTGCAGCGACAGGCCGACGGCGATGAAGAAGATGGCGAGCAGCACGCCGCGGAAGGGCTCGATATCGGCCTCCAGCTCGTGCCGGTAGGAGGATTCGGCGAGCATCACCCCGGAGAGGAAGGCGCCCATCGCCATCGAAAGCCCGGCAAGCTGCATCAGGCTTGCCGATCCCATGACGACGAAAAGGGCGGCGGCAATCATCGCCTCGCGCGCGCCGGTCCGGGCGATGATCTGGAAGAGCGGCGTCAGCAGGTAACGCCCCATGACGACCATTGCCGCGACCGCGCCGACGGCGACGGCGAAATCGGCGAGCGGCGCATTGCTGCCCTTGCCGCCGCCGTCGAGAACGGTGATCAGCGCCAAGAGCGGCACGATCGCCAGGTCCTGGAACAGCAGCATCGAGAAGGAACGCTGCCCGTATTTCGTATTGACGTCGCCGTCGCCCTCGAGGATCTGCATGGCGAAGGCCGTCGACGACAGTGCCAGGCCAAAGCCGGCGACGATGCTGCCGCGCCAATCGAGAACGTGGGAAAACCAGGCGAGCGCGGTCAGCGCCAGCCCGGTCACCACCACCTGCGCCGTGCCGAGGCCGAAGATGTCGCGCCGCATCTGCCAGAGGCGGCTGGGTTTCAATTCCAGTCCGATGATGAAGAGCAGGAAGACGACGCCGAGTTCGGCGACCGCAAGGATCTGTTCACCGTCGGTGATGCCGTGGAAGACAGGGCCGATGACGATGCCG
Source organism: Rhizobium sp. NZLR1b (assembly GCF_019685155.1). Lineage (NCBI taxonomy): Bacteria > Pseudomonadati > Pseudomonadota > Alphaproteobacteria > Hyphomicrobiales > Rhizobiaceae > Rhizobium > Rhizobium sp. NZLR1b. Next base: position 32,102 of record NZ_JABDWC010000028.1, on the reverse strand, counting down.
GCAGCGAGATAGCCGAGCACCGTGCCGAGCCCGAGCTTCTTGAAGATCGGCGCGGCGACCACGGCTCCGCCGAGCAGCAGGATCGTTTCGGAAAAAAAGGCATTGGACGCTGACATCAGGGCAATTTCTTTCGACGGCGGGAAGCAGGCGGGCAACCCCGACAAAGAATCGGCGGCGGCGGCCTTGATGCTTGGGAGAGTGCACAATAAATGGAAGCCGAAGGAAAGGCCAAATCATGTCCTCAGAAATTGATTCCTCGACACTTCTTTCCCGCGCAAGTCAATTGATCGATCTGGCCAAGAAGGCGGGGGCCGACGCCGCCGACGCCGTCGTCGTCCGGTCGCGCTCGCAATCGGTCAGCGTCCGCCTCGGCAAGGTCGAGGGCACCGAATCTTCCGAAAGCGACGATTTTTCGCTGCGCGTCTTCATCGGCAAACGCGTCGCCAGCGTTTCGGCCAATCCGGGCTTCGATCTCCAGGCGCTTGCCGAACGCGCCGTCACCATGGCCAAGGTCTCGCCGGAAGATCCGTTCGCCTGCCTGGCGGATGAGGCGAGCCTGTCGAAATCCTATCCCGACCTGCAATTGCTCGATACCACCGAGGTCTCCTCCGAGATGCTGCGCGAGGCGAGCCTCGCCGCTGAGGCAGCCGCTCTGGCGGTCGAGGGTGTCACCAATTCCTCCGGCGCCGGCGCCTCGGCCGGCATGGGCGGCCTCGTCCTTGCCACCTCGCACGGTTTTGAGGGCAGTTACATGGCGTCGCGCTTCGGCCATTCCGTCAGCGTCATATCGGGCGAAGGCACCGGCATGGAACGCGACTATGACTACGACAGCCGCCTCTACTATGCCGAACTCGACGATCCCGCTGAAATCGGTCGTCGCGCCGGCGAACGGGTGGTAAAGCGCATCAATCCTCGCCAGGTGCCGACCAGCAAGGATGTTACCGTGATCTTCGACCCGCGCGTCGCCCGCGGCTTCGTCGGCCATATCGCCGGCGCGATCAATGGCGCTGCCGTCGCCCGCAAGTCCAGCTTCCTGCGCGACAAGATGGGTCAGCAGGTGCTGAAGGCGGGCCTGTCGATCACCGACGATCCGTTGATCGTGCGCGGCCCCTCCTCGCGGCCATTCGACGGTGAGGGCGTGTCGGGCGAGCGGCTGGTGATGATCGAGGACGGCGTCTTGAACCACTGGTTTCTCTCGACCTCGACCGCCCGCGAATTGGGTCTGGAAACCAATGGCCGCGGCGTGCGCGGCGGCACCGCCGTCTCGCCGTCCTCCACCAATCTTGCCCTTGAACCCGGGGACATCTCGCCCGAGGAACTGATCCGCAGCGTCGGCAACGGTTTTTATGTCACCGAATTGATCGGCCACGGCGTCAACATGATCACCGGCGAGTACAGCCGCGGCGCCACCGGCTTCTGGATCGAGAACGGTGAACTCACCTTCCCGGTTTCCGAGGTGACGATTGCCTCGAACCTCAAGGACATGTTCATGCGCCTGACGCTGGCAAACGACATCGATCGCAAATTCGGCGTCGCGGCTCCGACCTTCGCCATCGAAGGCATGACGCTCGCAGGGCGCTGAACATCCCTTCGCAAAAATGTGCGGCGGTTTCGGACGATATCATGCTGCTACTATTGAACTGAGAAACGGATAGGCGAGATGAGCGATAGGGAAAAGTCTCGCTGGCAGGGCGATCTCACGTTGATTGCCGATGCTGCGAAAGAGGCCGGTGCGGTTGCTTTCGGCTTTTTCAACCAGTCTCCTGAGGTCTGGTGGAAAAACGGCGACCGCTCCCCCGTCAGTGCCGCCGACTTCGCCGCCAACAAGACGCTCGAGACCATTCTGCGCAAGGCCCGGCCGGATTATGGCTGGTTGTCTGAGGAAACTGACGATGATGCCGACCGCCTCCTGCGCGAGACGCTGTTCATCGTCGATCCGATCGACGGCACGCGCGCCTTCCTCGGCGGGCAAAAGGTCTGGTGCGTCAGCGTCGCGGTCGTTCATCGCGGCCGGCCGGTCGCCGGCGTGCTCTATGCCCCGGCGCTCGAGGAACTCTATGAGGCGACCGAAGGTGGCGTGGCGATGAAGAATGGCGCGCCCTTTACCGTCTCCGCCGCAGGACCGGAGCAGGTGAGCCGCCTGGCGATCGGCGAGGATCTGTTGAAGACCTTCCCGCCGGAGTTTCGCGACCGGGTCACCCGCCAGAAGCACATACCCTCGCTTGCCTATCGCATCGCCATGGTGGCGGACGGTCGTCTCGAAGGCACCTTCGTCAAGAGCAATTCGCATGATTGGGACCTTGCCGCCGCCGATCTTATCCTGGCCTGCGCGGGCGGTGGCCTTGTCGACCTTGAAGGCAGGCCGATCGTCTACAATCGCGCCGCCGTTACCCACAACGTCCTCTGCGCAGCACCTACGCCCCGTCTCGACGAATTCCTCGTGGCCTTTGCTGGGCGACGAGACAGTTGACGTTTCCGTCAAAATCCCGCAGATGGGGTGGCGGAGGAGAATAGCAGAAAGAGAACAAAAAATGACTGACTCCGGTGACAAGAAGCAGCTTCTGCATCTCGTTTTTGGCGGCGAACTGGAAAGCCTCGATGATGTCCAGTTCCGTGATCTGAGCGGTCTCGATATCGTCGGCATTTTCCCGGATTATGCCACGGCGCTGACGGCCTGGAAGGCGAAAGCGCAACAGACGGTCGACAATGCGCATATGCGCTACTTTATCGTCCACATGCATCGTTTGCTCGATCCGCAGGAAAAGGCCAGGGGCAACTGACCTCGCTAGAAACAGGTTGATTTCAGGCCGGGTCGGCCCCAAGTCTGAATCCTGTTCTGAATTAATTGGTTAGGGCATGGTGTCGTGAGAAAACCGCTTGCACCTTTCGGCATCACGCTCTTGTGCCGCCGGCGAGCGGGGCTTTCCGGCATCGGGCGCTCCGGATTGTTTGACGCATTCTGAACAAATTGATCGGTCATTGCGGCCGCAACGATAATGAGGGAATGGGTTTGATGTCGATCGGTTTGGATCGGAGACTGGCGCGATGAGTTCCCGGATGGCTCGGTTCGGTCTGAGCGCATACCGTCTGGCGGGAACCGTGGCCTCTCCTGTTGTCGGCCTCTATATCACCTACCGCACCGCCAAGGGCAAGGAAGACCGAGCGCGCCGCCTGGAACGCTTCGGCTATCCAAGCGCCAATCGGCCGCAAGGCCCGCTCGTCTGGTTCCATGCCGCAAGCGTCGGTGAAACCAATGCCGTCATCCCGCTGATCCGCGAAATCCGCCGCCGCGATATCCATGTCATCCTGACGACCGGCACCATCACCTCCGCCAAGCTCGCCGCCGAGCGGCTCGGTCAAGACGCAATCCACCAATATGTGCCGCTCGACCTGAAGCCGTCGGTCAGCCGCTTCCTCGATTACTGGCAGCCCGATTGCGCCATCATCGCCGAATCCGAGATCTGGCCGGCAACGGTGCTGGAGCTTGGCCGCCGCCGCATTCCGCAGATCCTGATCAATGCCCGCATGTCGGACCGCTCCTTTACCCGCTGGCGCCGCCGCCCGGCGATAGCCGAAGCCCTGTTCGAGAATCTCGCCCTCGTCATCGCCCAGTCGGATATGGATGCAGAACGTTTCCGCGATCTCGGCGCTGTTCCCGTCATCACCTCCGGCAATCTGAAGGTCGACACCGACGCACCGCCTTATGACAGCGCTGTCCTTGCCCGCTACAAGAAGCAGATCGGCGACCGCAAGACCTGGGCGGCGATCTCGACCTTCGACGGCGAGGAGAATGCCGCTGCCATCGTCCATCGGGCGCTGAGGGAGCGCGATCGTCAATTGACGATCATCGTGCCGCGTCATCCGGCGCGCTGCGACGAGATCGAGGCGGCCCTGGTCAAGCTGGGGCTGAAGGTCGCCCGCCGCACCCGTGACGATGTCTTGTCGGCCGATGTCGATATTTTCCTCGGTGATACGATCGGCGAAATGGGCCTCTATTTGAGACTGACGGAAATCGCTTTCGTCGGCCGCTCGCTGTTTGCCGAAGGCGGCCAGAACCCGCTGGAGCCCGCCATGCTCGGCTGCGCCGTTCTCTCCGGCGGCCATGTACAGAATTTCCGCGATGCCTATCAGAAGCTCGCCCGCAGCGGCAGCGCCCGCATGGTGCGCGATACCGAAATGCTGGCCAAGGGCGTGCATTACCTGCTGATCAATGATGAAGCCCGCCGCAATATGATCGAGGCCGGCATCACCGCGGTGCACGAGATGCGCGGTGCGCTGACCGCGACCGTGAAAGGGCTGGAACCCTACATCAATCCGCTGACGGTGAAGGCGCGGTTGCTGCCCAAGGCCGTGGCCCAGGTCTGAGGATATATCATGTCGGCAGCGGCCCATATCAAAGGCATTCTCTTCGACAAGGACGGCACTCTGCTCGACTATGACGAGAGCTGGCTGCCGGTGAACCGGGAGCTTGCCCGCATCGCCGCGGAAGATGACCCGCTTCTGGCCGACCGGCTGCTGTCTGCCTGCGGCATGGATCCGGTGACCGGCCATATCGTTCCCGACAGCCTGCTTGCTGCCGGCAATACCCGCCAGATTTCCGAGGGTCTGGTTGCTGCGGGCTCGATGGTCGATGTCGACGAACTGACTGTGCGCCTAGACGCCCTGTTTTCCAGCGCCGCCGAATTTTCCGTGCCGGTGACCGACCTCGCCGGCTTCTTCGCAAGGCTGCATCGGCGCGGCTTCAAGCTCGGTGTCGCCTCCAGCGACAACGAACGGTCGATCCGCCAAACGGCGGAACGCTTCGGTTTTGCCCGCTACGTCGATTACATCGCCGGCTATGACAGCGGTTTCGGGGTCAAACCGGAGCCGGGCATGGTACTCGGCTTCTGCGCCGCGACTGGACTTTCGCCTGAGGAAGTTGCCATGGTCGGCGACAACAATCACGATCTGCACATGGGGCTGAATGCCGGCACCGGGCTCAGGATCGCGGTGCTGACCGGCACCGGTTCGCGCGATTCGCTTGCCGCTGCAGCCGACCATGTGCTCGACGATATCACCGCTCTCGAGACGCTGCTGCCGGATCTGCAGCCAGCCTGACCGGCAGCATTCAACCTCGAAGATCGGAATCGATTTTCGAGGTTGAGTGCCAGTTCAAAGTCATAGAGCGTCCTTGACGCGTCCAATCGGGCGCGCGGCGCTCTAAGGGCTTGCATTTTCATCGATTTTGGCCTCTCAATCCCGCCGGTCGAAAAGCAAGGGGCCGGTTGCCGCAAGGCGGGCAGGGGAGCGGGACGGCAAGATGATATCCGAAGCGCCGCCGTTCTGGTGGCGGAAAGCCGATTGGCGGGCCTGGCTGCTGCTGCCGCTTTCCTTTGTCTACGGCCGTATCGCCGGCCACCGCATGGCCCATGCGCGCCGCGCCTCGGTTCCTATTCCCGTCATCTGCGTCGGTAATTTCACTGTCGGCGGCGCCGGCAAGACGCCGACGGCGCTGACCATTGCCCGTGCCGCCAAGGCGAAAGGGCTGAAGCCCGGCTTTCTCAGCAGGGGTTACGGCGGATCGCTCGATGTGACGACGGTGGTCGATCCCGATCATCACCGTGCGGTCGCCGTCGGCGATGAGCCACTGCTGCTTGCCCAGGAGGCGTTGACGGTGATTTCTCGCCGGCGCGTCGACGGTGCTCAGCGGCTGGTGGCGGAGGGCGCCGACCTCATCATCATGGATGACGGTTTCCAAAGTGCCCGGTTGGCGATCGACTATGCCCTGCTCGTCATCGACGCGACCCGCGGCCTCGGCAATGGCCATATCGTGCCCGGCGGCCCTGTCCGCGCGCCGATCGGCCAGCAGCTGCGTTCTGCGACAGCCCTGCTGAAGGTCGGTGGCGGCAATGCCGCCGACAGGATCGTCCGCATGGCGGCGCGCGCCGCAAAACCCTATTTCACCGCATCGCTGAAAGTGCGCGGCAACAACACGCTTGCCGGCATGAAGGTGCTCGCCTTCGCCGGCATCGCCGATCCTGCCAAATTCTTCCGCACGGTCGAATCGCGCGGCGCCGAAATCGCCGTCGCCAAGACCTTCGGCGATCATGAACACCTGACCGAAGAGGAGATCGACGACATCCTGACGACCGCCGAGCGTCAGGACCTGCTGATCGTCACGACATCCAAGGATTTCGTCCGCCTCTCCGGCCATCCCGGCAAGGCGGCGCAGCTTATTGAAAAGTGCCGGGTGATCGAGGTCGACATGGTATTCGAAGATCACCTCGCCCCGAGCCTGATCATCGACCGGGCGATCGCCGCCTGCCGCGAGCGCCGCCTCAGAGAATTGAAGGCTGAGGTTGAAGCGATTCCAGGAAAGGCCGAACCGCTCTAATCAGGCTGCAACAAAACGTCCTCCCGTGGCAGAGACACCGGAAGTCAGACCAAGCCAGAGTGCTGCTCACATCTGTCCTTGCAATGTTATCACACGATCGAGTGAAGCAAAGTTTCGCGCGCCGAGGTCAGATGCGACCGGCAAGCGTGATTGATTAACGCGAGATTGCGGCTTTCGAGGGCATCGATCAGCGCCAGATGTTCCCCAATGGCGACCTCATTCCGCGCGCGTTCATCCCGCTTGTTCCACTGATAGTGATAGTGGAAGACCATGGCGATCACGTCTTGGAAGCTTTCGATAAAGCGGTTTGGCGCGACAGCCACAATCAGCCGATGGAATCGGCTGTCCAGTTCCGAGAAATCCTGAAACCGTGCATCGATATCCGCGAGCAGTTCCAGATGTGCCGCCCGTATAGCACGCACCTGCTTCCAGATGGGCGAGCCGTCGGGCAGGCTAGCGAACAGGCGTGCGGAGCGCATTTCGAACATCTCTCTGATCTCGAACAGTTCGAGTGCGAAACTCGCTGTGAACCCTTTAAAAACCCAGCCTGCATTCTGACGCTTCTCGATCAGCCCATATTTCTGAAATCGATTGAGAAACTCACGGACTATGGTTGTCGCGACGCCGAATTTCCGAGCTAATTCAGCCTCATTGATTTCTGTGCCCGGACAGGCATCGCCACGCAGCATCCATTCCATGAAACTCGTCTCGACCTGTTCCGAAATTGCTAAGGTCTCTTCCTTCGGATAGCGCTCTGTCTGCCGCGGCTGCTTCCGTATGATCCGCCTATGCGCTTCGGATATGATGATCCCACGTGCGGACATCGCCGCCAGCACCTTCCGCACAGTTGTTCTGCTTACGCCAAGCTGGGCGCGCAGTGCGTTTTCGGACGGCAATTCCTCCCCAAGATCGAATGTCCGAAGGATATCGATCATATCATTGAAGGCCCGCTTAAAGGTCGTATCCGTTCTCACTGAGCAACTCCCGGTATGTTTAGATATCCATAAAAAACAATTTGACGTACGTGTATCATATGTTTCTTATGTATAAAAAACCAGGGAGGCTCGGGAAATTTGGAAGACTCTGGGATTCTGCCTCAGAATTCGTCCCGGCCTGGTGGTTCGCAGGGTGCAACCTTCCACCCGAGACAATCTGGCATCACATTGGGACTGAAGCTTTTGAGCTTAGGCCCATTATTGATCCTCATTATACTCATTGCCGTCGTCAGTTTGATCACGCCGGCTTTTCTAAAGCCCAGCAACCTGGGGAACATCCTGGCGCAGACGGCGGTGATTGCTCTTGTGGCAATGGGGCAGCAGCTCGTTATCCTGACACGCGGGGTCGACCTGTCTGTCGGCTCAAATCTCGCGCTCGCGACAGTCGTCGGCGGACTCGTCTACCAGCAGGTTGATGCCTCGATCGCCGTCATTATGGCCATGTTGCTTGCGGGTGCTGCCATCGGGACGGTAAACGGCGTGGTGTTTGTCTACGGTCGGCTACCACACCCCTTCATTATTACCCTTGCGACCTTGAGTATCTGCCGTGGCCTGGCACTTGCATTGGCGCCCGGCCACACCACCATGCGCGGGATGCCCGATACAATTACTGCGATCGGTGGCGGCACGACGCTTGGTGTGCCCAATTCCTTCGTTGTCGTCGGGGTGTTCGGGCTTCTTTTTTTGATCCTGACGAAGTCAATGGTCTGTGGCAGATGGATCTATGCGGTCGGCGGCTCGCCGAATGCCGCCAGAAGCATGGGTATACCGGTAAAGGGTGTTCTGCTCTCGACCTACATTATCTCAGGCTTTTGTGCCGGTGCCGGCGCGGTGCTGCTGGCAGGACGGACCGGCGCCGCCTCGCCAATCTATGGCAATCTCTTGGAGCTCGACACGATTGCGGCGGTGATTATCGGTGGTGCTAGCTTCCTTGGCGGACGGGGCCATCTCGGCCACGCCCTGATCGGCGCCGTGCTGATCGGCGTCATCCGCAACGCCCTTAATCTTCTCGGCGTCGACGTGTTCTTTCAAATGATCGCGATCGGGCTCGTCATCGTCATCGCCGTAGAGGCTGACGTGCTTCGTAACCATCTCGAGGCGCGCGCGCGCGTGCTTCAATCGGCGAGAGTGCAATGAACGCTGCATCCGCCCCACCGGTCCTTTCGGTTCGAAATGCGCAGAAGCGCTTTGGCGCCATCCATGCCCTGAAAAATGTAAGCTTTGATGCATATGCAGGGGAGGTAACCGCTCTCCTGGGTGACAACGGCGCTGGCAAGTCGACGCTCGTCAAATGCATCAGTGGGCTTCATAGTCTCGACGAAGGAGAGATCCTTGTGGATGGTGCTCCCGTATTGCTCCATTCAACGGCGGCGGCCCGCCGCGCCGGCATTGAAACCGTCTATCAGGATCTGGCGCTTTTCGACAACCTGACCCCTGTGCAGAATTTCTATTGCGGGCGAGAAATCTCTTTCCCTTCTTGGCTGCCACGCCCGCTCCGCTTCCTCAACACGGGCGTGATGAAGCGGGAAGCAGCGCGTGTAATCGATCGTCTGAAGGTTAAGGTGCCGCGGTTCGACGCGCCGGTCGCGCTGATGTCTGGTGGACAGCGACAGGCGATTGCGGTCGCGCGCGCCATTGTTTTTGCACGCAAGCTGGTGATCCTTGACGAACCAACGGCCGCCCTCGGTGTTCGCGAATCTCGCCAAGTTCTCGACCTTGTCAATCAGCTTAAAGCTGAAGGCAATGCCGTGATCATAATCACACACAATATGGAACATGTCGTCGAAATCGCCGATCGGGCAGTGGTGCTGCGGCAGGGTCGCAAGGTGGGTGAACTGAAGCCAACCGAAGCGAACAAGCAGGACCTTGTCGCGATGATTGTCGGCGCCGAGACTTAAAGGAGATCGCTGCTTCGTTAGGGCAGTGGACAACGAGATCGCTCTAGAGGAGGGCGGTCGAAACATGGGAGGTGTATCATGAAACCGCAATCCCTGCTGGGAGCTCTCGCTCTCCTGGCTGTCGCTGCAGTCCCGTCCTTGGCGCAGGAGCCGGTCAAGCTCGGCTTTATAACCAAGTTCCCGGTACCGTTCTTCGCAACAATGGAGAACGCAGCCAAAGATTATGCAAAGAGAAATCCCGGCGTCGAGATCATCTACGGGCAGGGCACGTCCGCAACCGACATCGAGGGCCAGATTGCACAGATCGAGTCCATGGTGACACGAGGCGTGCAGGGCATTGCCCTCACGCCCGTCGATCCGACCGTGTCCGCTGCCCTGGACAAGGCGGTGGCGGCCGGTGTCAAGGTCGTGCTGATGGATAACAATATTCCGGATTGGAAAGGCAGGACGGCGCTTGCCACGACCGATAATTTCGCCGCGGGCAAAATCGCCGGCGAATATCTCAAAACTGTTCTTAAAGCCGGCGACACGCTCGGGATTCTCGAGGGTGTGCCCGGTGTGCCAGCGCTTGATGACCGTGTGAAGGGTATGCTTGAAGGGCTGCAGGGCCTTGACGTCAAGATCGTCGGGAAAGGCGCAACAAACTGCACCGAGGAACTCGGGATCAGTGTCGCCGAAGATCTGCTCACGAAGAACCCGGACCTCAAGGCCATTTACGCCGCTTGCGGCCCGCCCGCTGCTGGCGCGGCGCGCGCAATCAAGAATGCCGGCACTGCCAATGACAAGATTGTGCTGGTCGGTTTCGACTTCTGCTGCGGTGAAGAGGAAGCGCTGAAGAGTGGAATCGAGGATGCTTCGGTGGCGCAGTTCCCCACCAAGATGGCTGAACTCGGTGTGGATGCGCTGGTAAAATCGATTCGCGGAGAGACGGTGGAGTCTTTGATAGATTCTGGCGCCGCGCTCGTGACGCCTGAGAATATGGCGCAATTCAAGTAAACACTTGCCCCTCTGTGCAATTCGCAAAGAGCACATGGACCATGTTGTTGCTCAGCAAACGGCCCGTCCTGCGTGGGGCGGGCCGGACCTGTGGCCCCTCGCACGCGGCCGCGCTCTAACGCCGCTGGTTCGGCAGCACGCCGGCGCGTTTGTCGGCTTCGATGGCCGAGATCACGTCGGCATAGGGTTCCTGCCGGGCGACGCTCCAATAGCGCAATTCGTCGAGCGGGATCTGTTTTCCCGTCATCGCGCAGACGACATAGGAGCCGGGCGAGAGAATCTGGAAATCGCCGTCGAGGTACCGGATCTTCGCCTCGCGGTTTCCGTGTCCTTCGAACAAATTCATGCGCTCCGTTCCCTGCAGCCTGTCATTAAAGCTTGTCGCGCAAAAGTGTGCCGCGGTTTTGCAATCACGACATGCGGAAGACCAAAGACCTAAAGCGTGGCAAGCGAATCTGAAAGATCGCGGCACGCTTTAGTCTGCCATACTCCCGCAAGGGCTGCTTTTCCAGCTTTTTTAGCTTCTGCCGAAAAGCCGCTCGATATCACTGAGCTTTAATTCGATATAGGTCGGCCGGCCATGATTGCACTGGCCGGAGCCTGGCGTCACTTCCATTTCCCGAAGCAGCGCGTTCATTTCCTCCGGCCGCAGCCGCCGTCCGGAGCGCACCGATCCGTGGCAGGCCATCGTCGCCGCCACATATTCGAGCTTGGCCGACAGGCCCGACGCCGTATCCCATTCGGCAATCTCGTCGGCAAGCTGGCGGATCAGGCCATGCGCATCGACCTCGCCGAGCATGGCCGGCGTCTCACGCACGGCGATCGCCCCGGGACCGAAACGCTCGATCGCCAGGCCGAGTTCGGAAAGCTCGGCCGCATGCTGCATCAGCCGGTCGCAATCCTCTTCCGGAATGTCGACGATCTCCGGGATCAACAGCACCTGCGAGGCCAGCCGCTTCGAATGCAGCGCCTTGCGCATCGCCTCGAAGACCAGCCGCTCGTGTGCGGCATGCTGGTCGACGATCACCAGCCCGTCCTCGGTCTGGGCGACGATATAATTGGCGTGGATCTGCGCCCGCGCCGCGCCGAGCGGATAGCGTGCGACCGTCTCGGCTGCTGCCGGCTGCGGCGAAAACTGCGGCTCGGCCCGCGCCGTCGGCATCGACAGCCCGTCGAAGGAGGCCTGCGGCCGATCGCCGAAACCTGTTGCCGGCTGGTAGGGACGAAAGGGCGAGGTCTCGGCCGACCATGCCGTCTGCGGCCGTTGCGCGTGTGGCTGAAAACCGGGGCGGAAGGAGCGCAGCATATCGCTTGCCCCGGTCGTTGCCGCCCGGCTGCCGTCGCGCGCCAAGGCCTCGCGGATGGCGCCGACGATCAGGCCGCGTACCAGGCCGGGGTCGCGGAACCGCACGTCGGATTTTGCCGGATGCACGTTGACGTCGACGAGCGCCGGATCGAGTGTGATTGACAGCACCGCCACCGGATGGCGCCCAGACGGGATCGTCTCGGCATAGGCGCCGCGGATCGCCGAGAGGATCAGCTTGTCCTGCACCGGCCGGCCGTTGACGAAGGCGTATTGATGGGCGGAGTTGCCGCGATTGAAGGTTGGCACGCCGGCAAAACCGGTCAGCGCGATCTCCTCGCGTTCGGCGTCGAGCGCAATGGCGTTGTCGCGGAATTCCTTGCCGAGCACCTGCGCCATACGCGCCAGATGGTCGTCGCCGGTCGCTGGGAATTCCAGCGTCGTGCGGTCCGAGCCTGACAGCACGAAGCGCACAGCCGGGAAGGCGATTGCCATGCGCTTGACGATTTCGGTGATTGCGCCGGCCTCGGCTTTCTCTGTCTTGAGGAATTTGAGCCGGGCGGGCGTCGCGAAGAACAGGTCGCGCACTTCGACGATCGTGCCGGGATTGGCGGCCGCCGGGCGCATATGCGCAATCTTGCCACCGTTGACGGCAATCTCGTGGCCGCCGGCGCTGTCGCGTCTGCGACTGGCGATGCTGAGCCTTGCGACCGAGCCGATCGAGGGCAGCGCCTCGCCGCGGAAGCCGAGCGTGCGGATATCCTCGAGCGTCTCCGATAACTTCGAGGTGCAGTGGCGCCTGACCGCCAGTTCCAGATCGGCAGCGTCCATGCCCGAGCCGTTGTCGCTGACGCGCAGCAGCGCCTTGCCGCCGCCTGATGTGGCGATTTCGATGCGCGTCGCGCCTGCATCGAGCGCGTTTTCGATCAGTTCCTTGGCAGCGCTCGCCGGCCGTTCGATGACTTCGCCGGCGGCGATCTGGTTGATGAGCGTTTCGGAAAGCTGTCTGATGGCCATGGGCTATTTTCGAGGATTCGTGGGCCGGAGGGAAGGGGTTTCGATGGGCTTTCCCAAAGCGTGATCCGGGGGCTCCCTCAAACTTGGGGGTCGCTAGTGTTAAGCAGGTTTTAACATAAAAATGGCATTTCTATTCATATACCTCCGGAAGCTGTGAAATCGAACAGATGTGGGACGCAATGGAATGAGTGCCGGCTTCGAAAAGGCGGACACATCATCGGAAACCGACGGGATTTCCGCCGATGCCGATCTGCAGACGGCGCTTTTCGATGTGGTGTGCGACAGCCTTGCGGCAGCCTTCATCATATATGACAAGAACGATCATCTGATCTTCGCCAGCCGCCAGACGCTGGAATTTTTCCCACTGCCGCCCGAAATGCTGAAGCCCGGGACGCGGCTTCGCGATTTCCTCGGCGCGATGTACGACACCGGCATTCGCCAGCAATATGATGTGAAGCAGCGCGGCTCGCTGAGCCGCGAGGACTGGCTGTCGCAGAAAATCGCCTCGCACTGGCGCGAGCGCTTTGACTCAGTCGAGCGTCACGGGACCGACAGCTGGGTCCGTTTCGTCAAACGCCGGCTGCCGGGCGGTTACGGCGTCACCGTCATTTCCGACATTTCAGAGGACAAGAAGCGCGAAGAGCAATGGCGCTCGGATCTCGAGCGTGTGCAGCTCACCGAGGACATTCTCGACAATCTGCCGTTCCCGCTCTTCGTCAAGGACCGCAACCTCACCTATGTCGCGGTCAATCTCGCCTTCTGCGAGAAATATCAGACCACCGCCGACGAGGTGCTCGGGCGCAAGAGCGCCGATCTTTTTTCAGATGAGATCGCCAAACGCTTCGAGGAAAGCGATCGTCATGTGCTGGAGACCGGCGAGATGTCGATCTCCCGCCAGCGTCAGATCTCCCGCGACGGTATCGAGCGCGACATTGTCAGCCGCAAGCACCGCATCGGCAAGTCGGGCCGCTATTTCCTGGTGTCGACCATGCAGGACCTGCCACGCGACGGCGCCGATCTCGACGAGTTCGGTCGTGCATCGACGATCACCACTTCCAGCAATCAAAGCTATCGTCGGGCCTATGTGCCGGCGCCGAGCGCCGTCGAGCGCCGCGAGCCGGCGGCGATGGAAGCGATCGTTCCGGAGAATTTCTCTGGCCGCAAGGTCCTCGTCGTCACTGCCGACCTCGCCGCCGAGACCGCCGCACTGCGGACGCTGTCGAAATACGGTTTCGAATCCTGCTCGGTCCGCGGCGAGGACGAGGAGGAGCGGTTCCTGGAAATTGCCACCTCCTCCGGGATCTCGCTCGATCTGCTGATCATCGATAATCAGATGGGCATGCGCTGCCTCGAGCTTGCCGAGCAATACGGTATCCCGGCGCTGGTCATGGACGGCTTTCAGATCGCCAATGAGCTCACCTTCCAGATCGCCCGCCATTTCAACCGCAACAGCCGCAATAGTGGCGCCGGCGCGGATACGGATTGGGAGATCAGCATTTCCGACGACGTCGTCGGCCTGCAAGTTCTCGTCGCCGAAGACAATGATATCAACCAGATCGTTTTTTCGCAGATCCTCGAAGGCCTTGGTTATCGCCATATGATCGCGGCAACCGGTGACGAGGTCGTGCGCCTGTGGGCCGAGCACCGGCCGCAGATCGTGCTGATGGATATTTCCCTGCCGGGCTTCAACGGCTTCGAGGCCGCCCGCCTTATCCGGCAGATGGAGGAAACCGGCGGAACCCGCACCCCGATCGTCGGCGTGCTTACCCAGGCCTTCGAACGAGACCGTGCCGAATGCGCCAAATCGGGCATGGACGATGTCATCATGAAACCCGTCAGCCCTGACATGCTCGAGGCTGTATTTCAGAGATACCTGATGGAAGAGGCCGTGCGAGCGCGAGGCTAGAACAGGATGATTTTAGGCCGGGTCGGCCTAAAATCTGAATCCTGTTCTACCTTATAGAGTTAGAGCATGATGTCATAAGAAAACCGCTCACACTTTTCGGCATCACCCTCTAGGTGTTTAGTCCCGGAAATAGCCGTTAACTCCCTGGATTTCGGAGGGTCCGAGCGGCAAGGGCTGCCGATCTACTATCGAATTGTTAAGATATGCCGGTCATTCTCTGCGTGGCGCGGGAAAGCTCGGGTGGATAATGAAATCGGCGGAAATGGCCTTCTCGACCGTCGGTCAGAATGAGCTTCAGGCAATGGCCTATAGCGATCCGCTGACCGGATTGGGAAACCGCAATCGCATGCGGGACAAGGTCTTGCAGATCTCTTCGGAGCGCGCCAGCGATCCGGCCCCCTTCACCATCGGCATCGCCAATCTCGACAGTTTCAAGCCGATCAACGATCTCTTCGGCTCGACAGCCGGCGATGAAATCCTGTGCCAGGTCGCCCATCGCCTGAGGGCCTGTATTCCTGATGGCGCGCTGGTTACCCGCCATGACGGAGATGAATTCGCCTTCGTGCTGCCGCTGATTTTCGAGCGGGCGAGTGCCGAGAAATTTGGCCAGATGATCCGCGAGGTGCTATCGGCCCCCTATGACCTCGGCGACCGCAACGTCCGTCTCTCAGCCTCCCTCGGCTTTGCCATCTACCCGTTCGCCGGAGAAGATTGCGAGGAACTGCTGAAGAGCGCCGAAACCGCACTCTACCGTTCCAAGCGCCGCGGCCGCGGCCAGGTCACCGTCTATTCGCGCGAGATCGCTCAGGAAATGAAGCGCGCAACGCAGCTGGAGCAGGCGCTCAGAAACGCCATCATCACCGACGTGATCGACGTGCATTTCCAGCCGATCGTCTCGCTCTCCAACAATCAGGTCGTCGGCTTCGAAGCGCTCGCCCGCTGGAACGATCCGGATCTCGGCTTCGTCTCGCCCGGCGTCTTCGTGCCGCTGGCCGAAGAGCGCGGCTTTATCGATGCGCTGTCGGAGGCGCTGCTGCGCAAAGCCGCCGAAGCCGCCCTTTCCTGGCCGCGCGAACTCTTCCTGTCGTTCAATCTTTCCTCGGCCCAGCTGATGGATCCGGGCACGAGCAGCAGCGTCCTGTCGATCCTCGGCCGCGTCGGCTTCGATCCGCATCGTCTGGAGCTGGAGATCACCGAGACCGCGGTGATGAGTTCGGCCGATACCGCCCACCGCATCATCGCCGATTTGCGCGCCGCCGGTGTGCGCATTTCGCTTGACGATTTCGGCACCGGCCAGTCGAGCCTCGGGCGCCTGCGCGACTTCATCTTCGACAAGATCAAGATCGACCGTGCCTTCGTCTCCCGCATCAACTCCGACCGCGCCTCCGAACACATCGTCAAGGCGATCCTGACCATGTGCGAGGGCCTGGAACTGGAAGTCGTGGCTGAGGGCATCGAGGATTATGCCGAAGCGGTGAAGTTGCGCACGCTGGGCTGCGGCATGGGCCAGGGCTACCATTTCGGCCGTCCGGCCGACGGTATCGCCACGCTGCGCTTCCTGCACGAGAACTATTACGATCCGGCCATGGTCGAGCGTGTTAGCGCTTAAGCGATGCCACAGCAAAAAAAACGATGGCGCCCATAGGAGCACCATCGCCTACGCTATACGACCCTCGCGGGTACTTGGGCCAAGTAGTGTATTTGGCCCGAGTTTAGCTGGCCCTGGCTCACTTGGCGGTCGTCGAGCCGGTGGCCGTGGTATCGGTACCGGTCGCCGCCGGGGCCTTTTCAGCTGACTGCATGGCCAGCGTCTTGAACTCAGGTGCGGCCTTCAGCGATTCAGCCGTTTCGCTAGTCGTCAGCTTGACGCTGCCGTCCTGGGTGTTCTGAGCGACGGTGATTTTTTCCATCGGCACGGCGACATTCTTTTCGCCGATGCCGAGGAAGCCGCCGACGCCGATGATCGCCGCAACGAAGCCGCCGTCCTTCTTGAGGATCAGATCGTTGACGCTGCCGATGCTTTCATTTTTGCCGTTATAGACCGACTGGCCGATATAGGTGTTGGCGCTGACCTGGTCCGGAGCCTGCTCCGTGATATAACCGGCCTGAGCCGTGTCTGCCGTCGGTGCTGCGGCAGGAGCCTGTGCGGCATCGCCTGCGGGCTTGGTGACATCAGGGGTGATCGGCGGCTTCGGGGCTGTCGGATCGGCAGGCGCTGCCTGCGTCGGAGCGGCTGGATCCGCCGGTTGCGGGGCCGCCTGCGAGAATGCCGCCGGTGCGAAAGCCGTGGCAAACAGTGCGCCAGCGGCAACGGTCGTCAAGAGTTTGCGTGTCATTTCGAACCTACCTTCATTTTTCCTGGAGTAGTCGCTGACCCGGCAATATCTGTGTCATTGCCGCGCCGGTTCGAAGGTAAAATGACTGGTGCGCCGATTGGTTCCGGTTGAAAACACGGAAAATTTCTCGATTTTCACGGAACATTTCTCAAGAGGCGGCAGCCGAAATGAGAAAAGGCGCCCCGGTCGGGAGCGCCTCTGGCAAGCAAATTCAGATGATCCGATGTTCAGATCACATAGACCGGATCGAACACGCCTTTGACGTCGATGCCGAGTTCCAGCAGCGCGCCGGCGCTGGGCTGCGCAGAACGGGCATCCTCGTCCAGCCCCTCCCAGGCGGTCGTTACCGCCAGCCGATCGGCGTTGACGCCGATGAAGGCAGGGCAAGAGGGCTGGACGGCGGGAACCTTGTAGCGCGAGATGCGCAGGCCATCGGGATTGTAACGGTCGACGACGCCGGCGCCCCAGCGCGAATTCCAGATATACCCGTCGGCATCGACCACCGAGCCGTCGATATCGCCGGGCTCGTTGGCGCTGTCGACCAGTACGATCGGTTCGCCCGAGGGCAGGCCGGTCTGCGGATCGACCATGACGCGCATCAGCCGGTTGAGGCGCGAATCCGTATAATAGCCGATCGTGCCGTCAGGCGAGAAGCAGATCGAATTCGGGATGCTGATGCCGTTGAAGATCTTCGTCACCTTGCCGCTAGCGACATGATAGATGGCGCCGGCCTGGTTTTCCGCCCGCTTGCTCATCGTGCCGATCCAGAGCGCACCGGAGGGATGGGTGCGGCCGTCGTTCGAACGGTTTTCCGGCCTGTCGTTTTCGAGCGCAGCGTAGAAGGTGAGGCCGCCGCTGGCCACATCGCGGACGAAAAGCCCTTCTTCGGTCGCGATCAGCTGCCGTCCGGCGTCGATACGGGCAAGCACGCTGGCCATGGCAGGCAGCGGATGCACCTTTTTCGCGCTCGTCGAAAGATTGAGCTCGTGCAGTTCCTTGCCGAGGATGTTGAACCACCAGACGGTATTGCTGTCCGGATCATAGGTCGGGCCTTCGCCGAGAACGGAATTGGTGTTGCAAAGGGTCTTGCCCTCGAACTCGTAGATATCGGTCATACGTTCACGCTCCAATGGCTGCATCATAGGCGTAAATGGTCGCCTTGGCGCGCTCGGCAACCTCTGCCGCGGTCATTCCCGGCTTGTAGAGGCTGGTGCCGAGGCCGAAGGAGAAGATGCCAGCCTTGGTGTAATCGCCGAAATTCTTGTCCGATACGCCGCCGACGGCGGCAATCACCAGTTCCGGCGGCAGGATGGCCCGGATCGCCGTGATGCCGGATGGACCGAGCACGCTGGCCGGAAAGAATTTGAGACCGGTGGCGCCGGCGCGCGCGGCGGCCAGCGCCTCGGTCGGCGTAAACACACCCGGCATCGTCACCATGCCGTAGTCGCGGGCCCGGATGATCACCTCGGGCTCGACATTCGGTGTGACCAGCAGCTTACCGCCGGCGGCATGCAGGCTGTCGACCGCCTCGACCGTCAGCACCGTGCCGGCGCCGATCAGCACCTCGGCCGGCGCCATCTTCGCGGCGATCTCGATGGATTTGAACGGCTCCGGCGAGTTGAGCGGGATCTCGATCGCCGTCAAGCCATTATCGATCAAGGCGCCGACGATGCTCTCGATCTCGTCAGGCCGGATGCCGCGAAGGATGGCGATCAGCGGGCGCTTCATGTCGGGGAAGGGGATACGGTTCATCGTGTCAGCTTTCTCAATTCGGCCAGATGGTTTCGGCAGCGGCCGAAAGCCCGCGGCGCACGGCGGCGTCCGCATCGATGGCGGTGAAGGTAAGGGAGAGTGTTCTGAACGCCTGTTCGTAGAGCGCCTGCAGGCGTCCGGAAGCGACGAGGGTGATGTCTGAGTTGGCGGCATCCTGCAGCGCGCCGGCGATTTCGAGACCGATCAGCGTGCCGGAAAGCCGGGCTTGCGCGGCAGCGGCAGATATGCCGTGCAGAAGCTGGCCCGAGCGGGCGGTAAACAGCAGGTTGGAGGCAAGTGCTGGACGCTGGAAGGCCGCCGATACCGCCGCCTCGAAGGCCGCCGTGTCCGCCGGCTGCTCTCCCGCACCGGCAACCGCATGCGAAAGGATCGTGTGTTTGCTGATGACGTCGAACAGCTCGCCGGTCATGAAGGTCGAAAAGCCGGTGACCTTGCTATCCCTGACATGCACCCATTTCGAATGGGTGCCGGGCATGCAGACCGCCTGCGCGCCCGAGCTTGCGGTATCGAGTGCGCCGAGAAGCTGGGTTTCCTCGCCGCGCATGACGTCGGGCGTCGCCTTATCCCGCTGGGCAAGGCCCGGCAGGATGCGGACGTCGCGGCTTTCGCCAGGCACGGAGACTGCCGCGGTCAGGATCGAGGTGAGCGGGGCCGGCACGTCGATATAACCGGCCTCGACCCAGCCCTGCCGGGCGCCGGCCATGCCGCAGACGATCACCGGCAGGTTTTCCGGCGCCTCGACGGCGGTGAGATGGCCTGATAGCACGGCTGAAAAGCCGGTTTTTACAGCGCTCGTCATGCCTTCGCCGCTTCGGCGCTCGGCAAGGATGCTGCCGTCCCTGGCGATCAGCCAGAGCCGGAAACTGCTGGTGCCCCAGTCCACCGCGACATAAGCGGGATTTGCCATTACAGAACGCCTCCATCGACAATCAGGGACTGGGCGGTCATTCCCGCAGCACAGTCGGATGCAAGAAACAGGCAGGGGCCGACGATCGCGTCGGCCTGGAGGGGTATTTTCAGGCACTGCTGCTCGACGGAGCGCGCAATGCTCTCCTCCGTCAGCCAGAGCTGCATCTGCCGTTCGGTGACGACCATGCCGGGCAGGATGCAGTTGACCCGGATGTTCTCCGGCCCGAGCCTGCCCGCCATGCTCTTTGTCAGCCCGACGACCGCAGCCTTCGCCGCCGCGTAGGAGGGAAAGCCGCCCATGTTCAGTTTGAAGGCGATCGACGACATATTGATGATCGCCCCACCGCCGGCCGCCCGCATCGACGGCGCCACCGCCTGCGAGGCGAAGAATACATGCCGCAAGTTGACCGCCTGGTTGTTGTCCCAATAGGCCTCGGTTACCGCGTCGAAATCATGACGGTCGTCCCACGCGGCATTGTTGACCAGCACCCGGATCGGCCCCGAACTTGCGACGACGGTGTCGACCGTGCGCCGGATCGCCTCGATGTCGCGCAGGTCGGCATGGTAGAAGGAGACCGGATGGGTCGTCTCCCGCGATAGCCGTTCGGCGAGCTCGCGGCCTGCCGCCTCGGCGATGTCGATGAACGCGACCTTGGCGCCTTGGCGGGCGAAACCTTCGACGATCGCAGCACCTATGCCCGATCCGCCGCCGGTCACCAGCACGGCTCGTTCTTTGAACTCGGGAAATTGTGCTGCTGGCATCATGGTCACCGTCTCCTCCCGAGTTTGCCGCCGTTCCATTATTTGGAACTTAATTTGACTATATGGAATTATCGGTTTACGCTGGCCTTTCTGTCAAGGGTGGATGAGGCGATGAATTCAAACGGCGAGAGCGCAGCACGGGCACGCGAGACCGGCACGCTCGGCAAACTGATGGTTCTGCTCGATCTCGTCACCCATGCGGATGCGCCGCTGCGTTTCACCGATATCCTGGCCCTTGCCGGCCAGCCGCGCGGCACATTGCATCGCCAACTGAGCCATCTGCTGGAGGAAGGCCTGCTTGAACTTGATGGCGACGGCCGTTATGCGCCCGGCCTGCGCCTGCTCGACTTCGCCGCGCGCAGCTGGGCGCGCAACGAATTCCGGCTGATTGCCGAGCCGCACCTTTCCGATCTGCAGCAGGCGACCGGTGAGACGGTGCATCTCGGTGTCCTCAGGGGTCAGTCGATCATCTATCTCGATAAGGTCGACGGCCGTCAGCCGGTGCGCATGTATTCGCAGATCGGCAATGCCTCGCCCTGCTACTGCACCGGTGTCGGCAAGGCCGCGCTTTCGCTGCTTCCGGCCGAAAGCCTCGTCGATCTCCTCACCGGCCTGAGCTTCACCAGCTTTACCGCCTCGACCCATGTCTCAGCCGAAACGCTGCTGGCCGAAATCCGCGAGATTGCCGACCAGGGCTATGCTTTCGACCGCGAGGAGCATGAAGCCGGCATCCGCTGCGTTGCCGCACCCGTCTGGTCGCAGGACCGAACCTTTGTCGGCGGCATTTCGATCACCGGCCCGGCCTACCGCTTGTCGATGGAACTTCTGCGTCAATGGGCCGTTCCGGTTCAGTTGGCGGCTGGGAGGATCATGGAAGACATGCGCATCCGGCTCGGCCCCCGCCGCTAGAGCACGATGCCGAAAAGTGTGAGCGGTATTCGGATGACATCATGTTGGAGTGGAGAATAAATTGCCCTCCGCCCCTTGCCGAATGCGATCTGAGAGCATGCTTATGATGAGGGCGATATTGAGATTTGCCGGCGAATCACGACAACTGCAAATAGTCTGCGAAATCGATTAACCACTTGCCGGCCGAACGCTGCATGCCGAGGCCGATTCCGTTTGATCCAAGCGATCGTCATTCTCCGATGCAATCGAACCGGCCGCAGCGCCGAAGATGAAGAAATGTGATGGCACCCTTGTCGCAAACATCCCCGGAAGACGACGACTACATCAACGAAATAGCCGGCCTGAAGACCCAGTTTGATATTTTCCGGTTCCTGAAACGCGTGACCGAAGCCTATCGCAGCCGCGCCTTCATGGTTCTCAATCTGCCGCCGATCACATCCCTGGATATCCAGGGCAGCACCGTCATCACCAGCTGGCCGGCCGAGTTTCTGGCCCTTTACGACCAGGAGGGCCTGTTGGTGAACAGCCCGGTTCTGAGACGCCTCAGAACATCGGCGCGGCCTTTCTCCTACGACATGTCGCGCCAGAACTGGTCGCGGGACGACGGCAAGTCCGGCCTCGTCACCACGCTGTTCGAACGGTTCAGGATGATGCGCGGCGCCTATTTTCCGACGCATGAGCCATCCGGCCTGCGCGGCGCCATCTCTTTCACCGGCGACCGCGAGCCTTTCAGCCCGGCGGAGATGCGTGAACTCTGCTACATCTCTATCCATGTCTACGACAGGCTCGCCGAGATCCGTAACCTCGATACGCGCATGACGGACACGCTGACCGACCGGGAAATCGACTGCCTCAACTGGACGGCGGCGGGCAAGACCAGTGCGGAAATCGCCGAAATCCTCACTCTCTCCGAGCACACAGTCAATCACTACCTCAACCGCGCCACCAAGAAGCTCGACACGGTCAACCGGACCCAGGCGGTTGCCAAGGCGCTGCGCATCGGCCTGATCAAATAAGTTGCAAAAAGCACGGCATGGTTTCGCCGACGCCCAGCGCTTGGGCATTTCCTTGCCGTTGTCGCCGTCTTCAGGCCGCTTTTGTGCCATTTCCGCCCGATTTCCGTCTGGCACGCTTTCTGCATCTCTTTTGCCAAAGGCCCAGAGGGGACTTGGACCAGCGCCAGCAAATGGCGCGGCCGACACGCCGCTGCCCGACGCCGATGCCGCTTTCCCTAGCCTTCGGTGTCGGCGGCGGTTGTTGCGTTTTGGCACCGCTTGCATCGCAGCTTGTGGTGATCTGGCCTTTCCCCTTCGTTTTTTTCTGGCCTTTTTGTCGGCTTGCGCTAGTTCGCCCCGGATTGCGCCGGTTCTCGGGGAGACCGTTGCGGCCATCAGGGCGAAAGCCCGGCGGACTTGATGGCCGCAACGGATCGCCGATTCTCCCCGCGCTTTTTTTGCTGGCCGGCAAATCGATTTTCCCTGCGATGATTTTGTTTGGCGAAGGCGTCCGCCTCCACTATCTGTGATCGAGAAGAAGCAGTGAGGGTGGAATGACCGACGTCACCAAGGAACAGGTTCTCGAAACGCTGAAGACCGTGCGTGGACCGGATCTCGAGCACGATATCGTCGAGCTCGGCATGGTTTCCGACGTCTTCATCTCCGACGGCAAGGTCTATTTCTCCATCACCGTTCCGGCTGATCGCGCCAAGGAGCTGGAGCCTATGCGGCTCGCCGCTGAGCGCGTCGTCAAAGCAATGCCGGGTGTCAAGGGCGCGCTCGTCACACTGACCGCCGATAAGAAGGCCGCCGCCGCCGCTCCGGCTGCCCGCCCAGTACCGAACCCGCCGCACGGCCATGATCATCAACATGATCACCAACATGAACACCGGGGCCACGCCCATGCCCCGCAACAGCCGCCGCGGGC
Source organism: Rhizobium sp. NZLR1b (assembly GCF_019685155.1). Lineage (NCBI taxonomy): Bacteria > Pseudomonadati > Pseudomonadota > Alphaproteobacteria > Hyphomicrobiales > Rhizobiaceae > Rhizobium > Rhizobium sp. NZLR1b. The sequence goes on along the minus strand of NZ_JABDWC010000028.1, from coordinate 9,002 downwards.
CGGCAAGATCGGCGTTCCCGGCATCGGCGCCATCATCGCCGTCGCCTCGGGTAAAGGGGGAGTTGGCAAGTCGACCACCGCCGTCAACCTGGCGCTCGGGCTGCTTGCCAATGGCCTCCGTGTCGGCATTCTCGATGCCGATATCTACGGTCCCTCGATGCCGCGGCTCTTAAAAATATCCGGCCGTCCGACGCAGATCGACGGCCGCATCATCAATCCGATGGAGAATTACGGCCTCAAGGTCATGTCGATGGGTTTCCTCGTCGACGAGGAGACGGCCATGATCTGGCGTGGCCCGATGGTCCAGTCGGCACTGCTGCAGATGCTGCGCGAAGTCGCCTGGGGTGAACTCGACGTGCTCGTTGTCGACATGCCGCCCGGCACCGGCGACGCGCAGCTGACCATGGCCCAGCAGGTGCCGCTTGCCGGTGCCGTCATCGTCTCCACGCCGCAGGATCTGGCGTTGATCGATGCCCGCAAGGGCCTCAACATGTTCCGCAAGGTCGAGGTGCCTGTGCTCGGCATCGTCGAAAACATGAGCTATTTCATCGCGCCCGATACCGGCACCCGCTACGACATCTTCGGCCATGGCGGGGCCCGCAAGGAGGCCGAGCGCATCGGCGTGCCCTTCCTCGGCGAAGTGCCGCTGACGATGAACATCCGTGAAACCTCCGACGCCGGCACGCCGCTCGTCGCCTCCGAGCCGAATGGCGTCGTCGCCGGCATCTATCGCGGCATCGCCACCAAGGTCTGGGAACAGGTCAGTGGCCAGCCGCAGCGTCCTGCTCCGGCGATCGTCTTCGAATAAGCCTAGTCCATCAAAAAGTGTGCAGCAGCTCGAGGCGCGCGCAAAACAGAGACTTTCGAACCTCGAATCACCGCGGCGGATACCCGAAATTGCGAGGGAAACGTGGTGAAAAGCCGCGGATCACGGAAGATGTCTTGATTATTGCATGGCTTTGCTTCATATGCCGCGGCGCCATGATGGCGTTTGCTGCAGATGCTCAATGACGGCCATCTTCGTTTTCGAAGGGTCGCCTCGCCTGCAAGTTCGGAGTTGTCTTGTCGATCGAAGGATTGGTAGCTGCGATGCGGTGGAGCACAATGCGCATGCTGGCCGTTGAGGTTGCATGCAGCCGGAGTTGTATGAACTTTCTTGATCCGCTGTCGCTTCGAGCGACGCACACGAGCGACCGTCGCGTTGCCGCGCTGGCGGCCGCATGGAAAGGCTTTCGATGAAAAGCGCAATGGCCGCGAAGCGTCGTGAGCATCGGAGAGGCTGCCGGTGATCACCGCTTACTGTTCCAATTGCACGTCGGTCGAGATCCGCGATCTGTCGCATGCCACATCCTTTCCTGGGGATGTCGTATGGATCGACATGATCGAGCCGACCCGCGACGAGGAACTCTATGTCGAGAAGGTTCTCGGCATTGAGGTTCCGACCCGTGACGACCTCAAGGATATCGAGCCTTCCGCCCGCCTCTATGTCGAAAACGATGCCGTCTTCATGACCGGCTCGCTTCTCTGGAAGGCTGATACCGAGGCCCCGACGCTGACCGATGTCGCCTTCATCCTGGCCGGAAACCGGCTGGTCACCATCCGCTACGCCCATCCAAAATCCTTTGCGCTGTTCATCGCCGCCCTTCACCGGCTGCCGGAAAACTGGCGCAGCGGTGCTGCCCTTCTCGCCAAGCTGTTGGAGACGATCGTCGACCGCACCGCCGAAATCCTCGAGGTTTCGATCTTGCGCCTCGACATCCTGTCGATGCATGTCTTCGGCGACCGGGCGAAGAAAACGCGCAAGCCCTCGAACTACCTCGAGGAGAAGTTGCGGGATATCGCCGGCCATCACCGGATGATCAGCAAGGTGCGCGACAGCCTCGGTTCGCTTTCCCGCCTGCTTACCTTCTTTCACACGATCCCGGCGATCCAGCAGGACCGTGAGGCGAAGGAGCTCTGCCGCACCGTCTCGCGCGATATCCAGTCGCTGTCGGAGCATGCCTCCTTCGTCGCAGGCAACATCACCTTCCTGCTCGACGCGTCGCTCGGTCTGATCAACATCGAGCAGAATTCGATCATCAAGATTTTCTCGATCGCCTCGGTGGTGTTCTTGCCGCCGACACTGGTCGCCTCCGTCTATGGAATGAATTTTCAGGTCATGCCGGAGCTGGCCTGGGCCGCGGGTTATCCCTATTCGCTGGCTCTGATGGTGGTCTCCGCCGTCATCCCCTTTTTCTTTTTTCGCTGGAAAGGCTGGCTCTGAGGAGCCTGTTGCAACTTCATGTCTGAAGAGAGCCATCCGAACGAATCCCAGATGACGCCGAAAAAGCTGTTCTATCTGACGCTGGGTTCCGTCGGCGTCGTCTATGGCGATATCGGCACCAGCCCGCTCTATGCCTTTCGCGAGGCGCTGAAGCCCGTGGCCCATGACGGCCTCACCCGCTTCGAGGTCATCAGCCTGATTTCGCTGATGATCTGGGCGCTGACGATCATCGTCACCATCAAATATGTGCTCTTCCTGCTGCGCGCCGACAACGAGGGGGAGGGCGGCACGCTGTCGCTGCTTGCCCTTCTGATGAAGACCGCCAATGGCCATACCGCCATACTGATGCTGCTCGGCCTGATGGGTGCTGCCCTCTTCCTCGGCGATGCGATGATCACGCCGGCGCTTTCGGTGCTTTCGGCCGTCGAAGGCCTGAAGCTCGTCACACCGAGGCTCTCGGAATATATCGTGCCGATCTCGGTGGTGATCCTGGCGCTGCTTTTCGTCGTGCAATCGCGCGGCACCGGTGCCGTCGCCAGGTTCTTCGGCCCGATCACCGCCGTCTGGTTCATCGTCATCGCCGCCGCCGGCATTTCCCATATCTCGGACGATTTCGGCATCCTCGCCGCCTTCAATCCCTATTATGCCGTCAGCTTCCTGCTGCATGAGGGCTTCTACGGTGTCGTCGTGCTTGGCGCCGTCTTCCTGACGGTGACGGGCGCCGAGGCGCTTTATGCCGATCTCGGCCATTTCGGCCGCCGGCCAATTCAATGGGCCTGGTTTGCGCTGGTGTTTCCGTCGCTGACGCTGAACTATCTCGGGCAGGGCGCCCTCGTGCTCGGCAAGCCGGAGACGATGTCCGATCCCTTCTATCTGATGTTTCCGCAATGGGCGCTGCTGCCGGTCGTCATCCTGGCGACCGCCGCGACGATCATTGCCAGCCAGGCCGTCATCACCGGTGCCTTCTCGCTGGTGCGTCAGGGCATTAACCTCGGCTTCCTGCCGCGCATGGAAATCCTCTTCACCTCGGAAACCAATACCGGCCAGATCTTCCTTCCTTCGGTCAATGCCGTGCTGTTCATCGGCGTCATCTTCCTGGTCCTGAGTTTCAAGACGTCGGACGCGCTGGCGACCGCCTATGGCATCTCCGTCACCGGTGCCATGGTCGTCACCTCGATCATGGCCTTCGAATTCGTTCGCGCCCGCTGGAACTGGTCGCTTCCGGTTGCGGTGATCGCGCTCGCGCCGCTGGTCGTGCTCGAATTGATCTTCCTCGGCGCCAACCTTCTGAAGATCCACGACGGCGGCTATATCCCGATCCTGATCGCCACGGCCTTTACCGTCGTCATGTGGACCTGGCGCCGCGGCACCGCGATCCTGATGGAAAAGACCCGCCACACCGATATTCCGCTCGCCTCCTTCGTAAGCTCGATCGAGCGCAAAAGCGACCATTCGCCGGCCCAGGTTCCGGGCACCGCGATCTTCCTGACCAGCGATCCGGAATCGGCCCCCGCCGCCTTGCTGCACAATCTCAAGCACAACCATGTGCTTCACGACCGCAACGTCATCCTGACGATCCGCACCGTCAACAAGCCGCGCGTCCCAAGCCAGGACCGCTACAAAGTCGAGCAGATTTCCGAGCGCTTCTCCCGCGTCGAACTGCTCTTCGGCTTCATGGAATCGCAGAACGTCTCGCAGGCCTTGGCGACGTTGCGCAAGACGGGACTGAAGTTCGATATCATGTCGACCTCCTTCTATCTCGGCCGCCGCAAGCTGGTGCCGGACGCCAAGTCGGGCATGCCTTACTGGCAGGACCGGCTCTACATCGCGCTGGCCAACGCCGCCGCCAACCCCTCCGACTACTTCCGCCTGCCGGCCAACCGCGTGGTGGAACTGGGGTCTCATGTTATAATTTGATGGGTGGGAGCTGTTAGTTTCTCCTGTGGCGAGCCAGGTAGCAAGGCACAAGCGGCGTTCCACAGGCGACGCTTGACGGTGCCACGATTCCCCTTCTCCCCAGCGGGGAGAAGATGCCGGCAGGCAGACGAGGGGGTGAGCGGCAAAGCCGCGAATGCTCGTCGCGCAATGAAGGGCGTGCCGTGTGGCCCCCTCATCCGACCCTTCGGGCCACCTTCTCCCCGCTGGGGGAAGAGAGAGCAAGCCTGACCTCGGCCATAGCCACATTCCGGTACGGCCCGTTAACCCGACGTCAAGGTTAATGAGAGATTTTCGATGGAATGATCCCGCGTTCCATTGCCGGAGTTGGTTTTGCGTCGAAAGAGCTCTTCCCGTAGCAAGCTGCGTCTTTTCCCCGAGAACTGGGTATCGCCGATGATCTTCGGGCTTGCCTGCTGGCTGATCTTCCCGAGCGTCACGTCCCATGCCGATCTCGCCGCCATGCTTGCCGGCCTCGATCATGAGGGTGGGAACTGGCGCATGGTGCTGACCAATTCGCCGGCCGGTTCCATCCATCAGGCCGAACTTGCCTTCGCCGACCCGACGGTGACAGGCACGATCTCGTCAGGGGCCGGCATGGTGCTTCCCGATGGCCGCAAGGTTGCTTTCACTGCCAAAGACAAGGGCACCGCCAAGGACAAGGGCCACGAGGACACGCCGGACGAGGATCGCGTCAACCGCGCCACCAAGAAGGGCCGCGTCGTCGCCGTCGAGAGGATGCAGCCGCCGAAGGACTTTTCCGCCGGCTCTATCCTCGAGCGCACCAAGATGCTGTTCACCCCGAGCTTCGATCTCAAGGACAGGTCGGCCTTCGTCAAGCCGAAGATCCAGGGCAAAGAAATCGAGATCGCCACATCTTTCTATAAGAAGCTGCCGGTGGTGACCGATGATGGCGTGCCGGCGATGCTTGCAAGCCTCGTCACCAGCGACAAGGCCGATGTGCTTGCCACTGCCTATGGGCCGGCCGCACCCGACTATTCCCGCCAGTCGCCCTTCGATTCCATACTGACCGAGCAGGACAGCGGCCGCTTCGTTCCGGAGATCGGCCCGCGCGACCATGCCTGGGCCGCAAGCATATTGGCGCCGAGCGTCTTTTCCGCCCGCGAACAGCAGTGCCTTGCCTCCGGCATCTATTTCGAGGCGCGTGGGGAATCGGTGAAGGGCCAGGCGGCAGTCGCCCAGGTCATCCTCAACCGCGTCCGCAACCCTTCCTATCCGAAAACCATCTGCGGCGTCGTCTACCAGAACGAAGATTGGCGCAACCGCTGCCAGTTTTCCTTCGCCTGCGACAGCATCAAGGACCGGGTGAACTCGGAATACCACTGGCGGATGGCTCGCGATGTGGCGATGGCGGTGACCGCCGGCAAAATCTGGCTGCCGCAGGTGGGCTCGGCGACTCATTACCATGCCGTCTATGTTAGGCCGAAATGGGCAAAGACCATGGAAAAGGTCGGCCGCATCGGTCTTCACGTCTTCTATCGCACCTATGGCGGCGGCTGGAGCTGAGATAAATCGCCTGCACAAGCTGATTTACCGGGCTCAAAAGCGGATTCTTTCCATCGAATTTAAGCGATCGACCCAAAATCGGTTTATCTCTTTGATTCGATGAAATTATTTTCTCGCTGGACAGAAGCTGTCTACGCCTTGACTATGCTAATCCCTAAAACTATGTTGCGCGCGACTTCAGAACGGGCCGGAAGGGTCTCACCCTTCGCGTCCGGGGTCCGAATGACCGGGGTAGCGGGAGTGCGGGCAACGGGCAAGCGAGGAGAGATCCATGGCGGACGACCGCGAGGAAAGTCTTGAAAAGCGCCGTACGCAACTGGAAGCGAAACTCGCGACCAAGCGTGTCGAGACGGGGAAGGACGAGGCCAGGGAAGCCCGTGCCGAGGTAAGCCGCAAAGGTTATGCCCAGGCGATGAAGCTTTCCAGCGAGTTCATTTCCGCCATCGTCGTCGGTGCCGTCCTTGGCTATGTCTTCGACCGTTTTGTTGGCACGGCGCCTTGGGGGATGATTGTTCTTCTGCTTCTCGGATTCTGTGCCGGCGTTCTGAACGTGCTGCGTTCTGCGGGGGTGGTGGCCCATCCCCTGGACGACGACAAGAAATAGGGACCGGGTTCCGGTCCAGTGCAATGACCCCGCGTCCTGCGGGCCAAAGAGAGAGAACAAGCGGTGTCTAACGATCCGACTCATCAGTTCCTGATCCAGAAGATTGTGCCGATCGAAATCGGCGGAATTGATTTTTCGTTCACCAATGCATCGCTCTTCATGGCCGCTTCCGCTGCCGTTGCCGTCGGCTTCCTTTATTTCGCGACCTCAAACCGTGCCATCGTGCCGGGCCGTTCGCAGTCGGTCGCGGAAATGTCCTATGAATTCATCGCCAACATGCTGAAGGAAGGCGCGGGCAAGCAGGGAATGAAATTCTTCCCGCTGGTCTTCTCGCTCTTCATGTTCGTGCTGACGGCGAACCTGCTTGGCATGTTCCCGTATTTCTTCACGGTGACGAGCCAGATCATCGTGACCTTCGCCCTTGCCCTGCTCGTCATCGGCACCGTCGTCGTCTACGGTTTTTATAAGCACGGCTTCCGCTTCTTCAATCTCTTCGTGCCGCAGGGCGTGCCGGTCGCGCTGTTGCCGCTGGTGGTGACGATTGAAATCATTTCCTTCCTGTCGCGGCCGATTTCACTCTCGGTTCGTCTTTTCGCCAACATGCTCGCTGGTCACATCACGCTCAAAGTGTTCGCAGGCTTCGTCGCCTCGCTTGGAACCCTGGGTGCTCTCGGTGTCGGCGGCGCCGTTCTTCCCCTCATCATGACCGTCGCCCTGACCGGTCTCGAGTTCCTCGTCGCCTTCCTTCAGGCTTACGTCTTCGCGGTGCTGACTTGCATGTACCTCAACGACGCAATCCATCCGGGCGGGCACTAAGGATAACGACATCGACGTCTCGAGGGCGTCAGTCATTCGCCGCAACAACCATTTCAAAGGAGTTCAACATGGAAGCGGAAGCAGCAAAGTACATCGGTGCAGGCCTGGCTTGCTTTGGTATGGCCGGTACGGCTCTCGGCCTCGGCAATATTTTCGGCAGCTACCTCTCCGGCGCACTGCGCAATCCGTCTGCCGCTGACGCCCAGTTCGGCCGTCTGGTATTCGGTTTCGCCGTTACGGAAGCTCTGGGCATCTTCTCGCTGCTCATCGCTCTCCTCCTCCTCTTCGCCGTCTGATATCGGCGAATAGATGGATCACGGCCTGCGACCGCAAGCCGTGATCCTTTGCATTTGCAGTCCACCTGGAGGTGAGAATGTTTTTTGTGACCCCGGCTTACGCTGAAGAAGCACCGGCGGCAGCGACGGGTACGGATGCGCATGCCGCTCCGGCCGCAGGCGAGGTCCATACCGAGACCGGTGTTGCCGAAGGCGGACACGCCCGCGGCCCTTTCCCGCCTTTCGATTCGACGACCTTCGCGTCTCAGCTGCTCTGGCTGGTGATCACGTTCGGCGTCTTCTATTTGCTCATGCAAAAGGTCATCGCGCCGCGCATCGGGGCGATCCTCGATCAGCGTCACACGCGCCTTTCCCAGGATCTGGAAGAAGCAGGCCGCCTGAAGGCGGAAGCCGACGCTGCCGTCCGGACCTATGAAGGTGAACTGGCCGCTGCCCGCGCCAAATCCAACGCGATCGGCGCTGCCGCACGCGATGCCGCCAAGGCCAAGGCCGAAGAGGATCGCCGCGCTGTCGAGGCGAGCCTGTCGGAAAAGATCAAGGCTGCCGAGCTCCGCATCGGCGAGATCAAGGCCAAGGCCTTTGCCGACGTCGGCACCATTGCCGAGGAAACCGCGGCTGCCGTGGTCGATCAGCTGATCGGCGGCACCGTAGCCAAGGCCGATGTTGCCGCTGCCGTCGCGGCGGCCAAGAAGGAGGCTTGATCGATGGAATTTGCCTTTGACGCGACTTTCTTCGCCTTTGTCGGCCTCGTCCTCTTCCTGGCCCTGGTGGTTTATCTGAAGGTTCCGGGCATGATGGCAAGGTCGCTCGACGACCGTGCCGACCAGATTCGCAACGAATTGGCCGAAGCCAAGCGCCTGCGCGAGGAGGCCCAGCACCTGCTCGCCGAATACCAGCGCAAGCGCAAGGAAGCGGAAGCCGAAGCTGCCCACATCGTAGCCGCTGCCGAGCGCGAAGCCGAAATGCTGACCACTGAGGCGAAGATGAAGACGGAAGAATTCGTCGCCAATCGCACGGCGGTTTCCGAGCAGAAGATCAAGCAGGCCGAGGCCGAGGCGATCAAGGCGGTGCGTTCCGCTGCCGTCGATCTCGCAATCGCCGCCGCCGAAACGGTGCTTGCCAAGCAGGCCGACGCCAAGGTCCAGTCCGAACTCTTCGGCAATGCCGTCGGCCAGGTGAAGACGCGGCTCAACTGAGCGCTTCGAAAAGATTGAGATCGAAGGCCGGGCATGTCCCGGCCTTTCTTGTTGGCAGACGTTTTTATCTATCCCAAGCTGTGCGCCACGGCTGTCGGCTTGGCGCCGAAGACTGCTCCTCACCCTAACTCTCTACCAGTAAACGAGGCGAGGGAACGTGCCAAACGCGGCTTTGAGGTTAAGGAAGCGGGTGCGGCTTGTCCTTCGCTCCGCGAGCGGGGAGAGGTGCCGGCAGTGGATGAGCGACTATCTGGGCTGTCAAGTTGCATGTTCGAATTCTCTTCGCGCATCTCGTGCTTTTGCATTGAGAATGACCAGGAGTTTTCGGGCGAGCGCGATGCGGATGACCATTTTCGGTTTGCCCT
>NZ_JABDWC010000027.1:0-96009 GCF_019685155.1 Rhizobium sp. NZLR1b | reverse complement strand
CGCCTGGAAAACCGATCCAGAACGCTTTTATCGAAAGCTTCAACGGGCGGCTGCGAGACGAGTTCTTGAATGAAACTCTGTTCTCGTCGCTTGCTCATGCCCGGTCTGCGCTTTCAAACTGGCGTAGACCGGCCGAATTCGCTCAGACACTCAACCCGCGACGTGATGCGGTGCTGCGCAGCCGAAATGGCTCCGCACCGCAACCCGCCGCTACCGAACCAACAACAGCAACCAAAAACCGCTGGAGCGAACTCAAAACTGGATAAAACTGGGGGCAAGGTCACCGTTCAAGCATTTAAAGTTACTCCGCGCATACGTCTTTGACCATCGCGAGCAGGGGGCTGGTCCGCTCCCCCAGCCACGAGAGCATCTCCTCGCTGATCTCGTAGTGCTTCGAGTGCCGCGCCTTCACATAAGCCTCGTTCAGCGTGTTGAACCAGGCACGCTCGCGATGCTGATGCTGATCGCGCGGAAAAGCCTCGGCAAGTCGACGGTCCTGTTCTCGGCAAGGGAGCGGGCTTAATGTTGCGCGAGGGTGGGCCGTAATTCGTGAGCGTGATTAGCACGCAAGAACAAGCTTGCTCTAACGCCTGATGGAGTGCGAATGCTATGCTGGCGATCCGGAGGTTCCGCCACGGTAACCTGGAGGATAAGCCCCGCGATCGGCGCCCTGGCCTCCTCGTTCCAATACGCGTCACCGGCCATTCCCGGTTCGTCGAACACGAGGGCGTCGGCCAGCATGTTGGCGTTGTCGGCGACATCGAAGCGAAGGAAACCGGAAGGGCGCACTTACGAGTTTGCGCGGGATCTCGGGAACCTTCACGGCGCAGCGGTGGACTTCGCCATACACCAGCCGCAAGGGGAGGGCGATGTCCGTAATGTCCATGCGCATGTGATGATGACGACGCGGATGGTCGGGCCGAAACGTCTGGGCGACAAGACGCTGATCGAGCGGGAGAACAAGTGGCCGCTGAACCGTGGTCAACATCGACAGCATCTCCTCGTCGGACCAGTCACGCCGACGGTCGATACCCGTCGCAATCTTCATGCGGCCCATAGTTCATCCCTGATGACGTCTCAAAATGACGGAATTAGCGACGTAACTTCAGGTGTTCGCCGGAAATCTCAAAAGTGGTTTCACCGGTCGCTTGTTCTCGAAAGCGGGTGGATCACTTTCACGGGCTCCGCCAAGGATGAGGTGGGAGCCGAATTATTGAAACGATGGAAGCCGAATGTGCAAGAGCCTGTTACGCGGGTTCTTGCACCTGAGCGCTTTCCTGCTGCCAGGCCTCTCATCATCGGGTCAAGACGTTGTCTGGATTATCGATGAAGACGAATCGCTGGAATTTTCAATTCGCCGTCAATTGGGGGCAAAAAACTCGTATCTCGACCTTGGGGTGGAGGGTGTACCAGAGAGATTTCGTTAGGCCGCCTTGAGGCGGTTGGATTTCAATGTCCCGCAGTTGCAACTGAGCGCATTCGCAATGTTTTTGGTGGCAACCGTGTTTAACCTAAGATTGAAAAAAGATTTCGAACTCGTATGGTTGGTTGGACGGTCGCTCGATTCGAGCTCCTCCTCCGAGGTTTTCAATGCCAGCCGATTCATACGAAGTTACTCAGATCACCGTAAAAAGCCCGCGGCTTCAGAAGGTGGGAGGAAAGGGCGGGATCGCAGGCGAATTTTTCGTTCCTGCCTATCAACGGGGTTACCGCTGGGGGGGCCATGAAGTTGAAGCTCTGCTCAGCGACATTTACGCTGACGGTAGCCGCGCGCCAACCGACAATTACTGTCTGCAGCCCGTAGTGGTGAAACGGCGTGCTGGCGAAGGAGCCTACGAGCTGATCGACGGCCAGCAACGTCTAACGACGCTTTATTTGATCTACCGCTATCTCAACACCGAAGTCGGGGTGGAATCAGGTCACCGGTTTTCCCTGATGTACGAAACGCGGCCAGCCAGCCAAGAGTATCTGCGGTCTCTCGATGCTGAGCGCAGGAACGACAACATCGATTTCTACCATATGCACGAAGCCTACGAGTGCATCAGGGGCTGGTTCGCGGAGACGGCGGCTCGCCTGGTTACGCCGTCTAAACTCGTTGCGTTCAAGGTCCTAGATTATCTCGAAAACCTGGTTTACGTTATCTGGTATGAACCCGAAAACATAGATGCGACCACTCTTTTCATTCGCCTGAACGTCGGACGTATTCCCCTTACCAATGCAGAACTGGTCAAGGCACTGCTGCTTTCGAAGGATCTTGACGCCCACAACTTTCAGCGGCGTGTAGAAATCGGGTCGCAATGGGACGCTATCGAACAGGACCTTCAGCAGCCGGAGTTCTGGGCTTTCCTCAGCAATAGCGATGGTGCGGACTATCAGACTCGTATCGAACTCTTGTTCAATCTCATGGCGAAACGACGGCCAGATGAGAAAGACCGCTTCTTTACGTTCCTGCATTTCAAGAACGCATTGGACGGGCGAGCCAAAGTGAACTCATCGAGTGTGTGGGCGACGATCGTCCAGTGCTACCAAGTCCTCCGAGAATGGTTCGAAGACCGCGATCTCTACCACAAGCTGGGCTATCTGATAACGACCGGGACTTCTCTGCGTCAGCTGCTGGATCTTTCTGAGCTGGAGAAGACGAAGTCGGCCTTCGGCCGCGCCGTCGATCAATTGATAATCCGCTCGGTCGGGCTGTCTCCGGCAGGCGTCATGGAGCTGAACTATGAAACTGGTTCCCGGAAATGCGAGAATGTGCTGCTCCTGTTCAACGTCGAGACTGTAAGGCGGCTCAAGCATTCGACCGAGCGATATCCTTTCCACGCCCATAAGACCGAGAAGTGGTCTTTGGAACACATTCACGCTCAAAATGCCGAATTGCTGACCACCGCGGAGGAATGGCGTCATTGGCTAATTGATGGCAAAGGGGCGTTGGAGAAGGTGCGCTTTGACGAACAAACCGTTGAGTTCGAACGAAAAAACGTAATCTCCGAAGTGGAGAAAGCGCTGTCCTCTCAACTGACCGAAAGCAGATTCACGACGCTTTCGCGGAGGGTGACCGCTCTGCTCAGCCCGGAGGGTGATGACGACTCGATTCACGGAATCGCCAACCTCGCTCTTCTTTCCAGGTCCATCAACAGCAGTCTTGGCAACCGAGCATTCGCCGTGAAAAGATTGAGAGTCGTTGATCATGACCGCAAAGGAGCGTTCATACCGATTTGCACAAGGCAGGTTTTTCTGAAGTATTACGTGGACGCTGGAAGCGAACAAATGCACTTGTGGAGCCGGGACGACCGGCAAAGTTACCGGGAGGCATTGATCTCGAAGGATCGGGGCGTAGGACAGTATCTGGTTGGTGCCCAATGACGAAAACCTCGTTCCGCAATATGCTTCGTTCTTTCGATATCGCGACCATCGAAATCCCTATAATCCAGCGAGACTTCGCGCAGGGAAGGCAGAACATCGAGGTCAAGCGGATACGACGATCCTTCCTTGATGTCCTCAGGCAGGCACTGACGGGTGAGGAAGAAATTAGCTTGGACTTCGTTTACGGAGACACCAAGGATGGGCGCTTCATTCCGCTCGACGGGCAACAGCGGCTGACATCGCTGTACCTGTTGCATTGGTATTTGGCAGTCCGCTGTCGAGTCTCCGATGAAGAGCGGGATTTCATCAAGCAATTTACCTATCACACACGCTTTTCGTCACGCGACTTCTGCGCGAAGCTCGCAACGATCTGCCCCGTACTTAACGACCGTCGGATCTCTGAATGGCTTCAGGACCAGCATTGGTTCGCCGGTTCGTGGAGGAAGGATCCCACGGTCCAGTCCATGCTGGTGGTTCTCGACGACGTCCAGGCATTGTTCGCCGAAGTCGATGATGAAGCCTGCCATGTCGCATGGACCCGCCTAACGTCCGAGGCCAACCCCAGCATCACGTTCGAACTCCTATCGCTCGAGGAGATGGGACTCACCGATGAGCTCTACATCAAGATGAATTCGCGCGGGAAGCCGCTCACGGAGTTCGAGCACTTCAAGGCGCAATTCGAACAGGTGTTGAAAGAATTCGAGGGAGCGTTGCCTGCGACTCGCAAGCAAACCGGCCGCTACGCAAAATTCACTAGGAAGATCGATCAGGACTGGGCGGATCTGATCTGGACTTTTCGAGGTGCGAACGACAACGCCGACGAAGAGTTTCTGCGCCTTTTTAGGTTCATTACCGACATCACGATTTGGCGTCATGGCCTTGATGCCCGTCCCGCGGACGAGGATCTCGAAGCGACTGCCAAGGCGATCTACGGAGGTCCCGAAACAGAAGTCACACTTGCTGCCCAGAATAGCCTGTTCTCAGTACTGGACGGCCTCCATGCGGAGTTCGCTTTCGCAACGACTATGGCCGATATCGATAAGTGGTTTCGAACGCTGTTCGCCGACAACGAACACAGGGCAGGCACCGTCACTATCTTCGGCGACGTCAATCTCCTCGACGATTGCTGCAGAAGCTACGGGCTAAGCCAGGGGCGTAACCGGGCCTTCAGCTTACCAAGAACTCTCCTGCTTCATGCGGTCATCGAGTACATCGTCACCGATTCCAGGCCTTCGCGAGACGAAATAAGAGAGAGGATGCGTTGCCTGCGGAACGTAATCTTCGCGTCCCAAAACGAAATTCGCGTCGAGATTTTCCGCGCGCTTCTCGACGAAGTCTCTGACTACATTGTCAGCGGAGATCTTGCGGCGCTCAAGAGCTTCAATCGAGCGCAGGTCGAGGAAGAAGTCGCAAAAGCGTCTTTTCTGTTGGCGAACCGTTCGGTCGAACTGGGCGAGTCAATGTACCGGCTCGAGGATCACGATCTTCTTCGCGGCAATCTCGCAATGTTCGACTTGAATGTAGACGAACGGGTGTTCATTCGACGCGCCCGCGCGTTCGACGCTATCTTTGCGGGAAAAACGTCATACGAGGAGATATCGCAAGCTCTTTTGGCGTGCGGTGACTACTCGCAGAAGATCGCTGGCGACCGTTTTCAATTCGCAAGTCCATCGCTTCCGAGCGTCTGGCGCGACCTCTTCGTCGCGCGGAGCAGACCGGGAGTCGATAATACCAAGGCTACGCTTACGGAGCTGTTAGACGCGGTTCACGACGAAGGCCTCGTCGATATCGAAGCGACCCTTCGCAAGATCTCGGAAGATTATCTGCGAGAGGCTGTGGCGTCGAAGAAATACGACTGGCGATACTATATGACGAAATATCCGGCCATGCGCTCGGGGAAGAGCGGCATCTTCATTTCGTCGAGCTACGAGATGGGCTTCGACCTTTGCATGATGGAGCAAACGCGGCTGAGCAGTTACTACTCCGACCCTTATGTCCGCGCAGTCCTGGAACTGGCTGAGGTGCCGCAAGATAAATACTTTTCGGTCTGGCATTACGGTTATGCCGGGTATGAGGCGGGTAGTCGCTGGAGTCTTTACTCGTCTAACAATCGGCACTTTCTGCGGATTACTCAAGAGGGTTTCCAGATCAAATCCGGTCGTAAGTCGAGGATCCAGGCGATCTTGGACGGACACGGTGTTGACGGCGACGGGAGTCTGAACGTTCGTCAATCCACTATCGCTGGTATCGTGTTCGACAGAAAGGACCGCGTTGTGATGGCGGCCGATTTAGTCAGAGAAATAGTCAAAGGCGAAGACTAGACTCGGTGCGAGAGCCGCAACGACGAGGTGTCTTTACGAGCGGCGCGACCTATAGAATACCAGCATTAATGGCTTCTGCGGAACGTAGCCTGTTCAATAGGTTGGGTGATATTGTGTGTAAGCGGTGTTTTCCTCGCACATTGACCAAGCTCGGTTTGCCATTCCGAAAAATGCCGCTACGACATTGGTGGCAAGAATGAGCCAATTGCGGACCTCCTCGAACCGTTCATGGAAGACCATTCCTGACGCGGTTCCGGTCATTCAATCCGTGGGAAGTCCCAAAAGCTGCCGCTTGATAAATTGAGAATGGGACTTGCGGAGGGCACGATGATATTGTGGCAGCGGGGATAAGCCTGTTCGCTATGAGGGAAAGAATGATTGAAACAGACCGGTTGAAGCTGAGGGATTGGCGAGAGGCGGATAAGCCCTTGCTGAGCGTAATCCATGCTGATCCTCACGTAATGCTGTTCCTCGGCGGCACGAAGACTGCGTCTGAGACCAGCGATGTTGTTGACCAACTGACGCGTCTTTCCGAAGGCGGCGAGCCAACTTTCTGGGCTGCCGAGCGTATCGATGACGGCTCGTTGATCGGCGCAGTTGGCCTGCATTGGCTCGGAGCTGATTTTCCATTCGGTCCGGCTTTAGAGGTGGGATGGCGACTTGGTCGCGACTATTGGGGCAAGGGTTATGCGACCGAAGCAGCTCGCGCGGTTCTCGATTATGCATTTAGCACCTTGGATGTGCCCCGCGTTTACGCTTTTACCGCATTGGCGAACAAGCGTTCTGAAATTGTAATGCAGCGACTGGGGATGACGAGAGTTGAGGGCGGCGAATTTCTTCATCCCGATTATCTGCCGACCGACCCGAGCGCGATGCACATGCTGTATGTTGCCGAAAAGACAATATGGATGTCGGATAGCTAGGCCTTAAACTCGGAAAAGCGGACTGTCGCCTTTCCATCCCACCTCAGACGAGTCCGCTCCTGCAATGACCGCTTCGGGCCGACCGCAGACCTCAGCCGTTTGTTCGTCCCGAATAATTCCACGGCAGAATCTCATCGATCCGATCCTGCTTATGACCATTGACGATGGCGGTGAGGGTGGCGGCCAGATAGGCCTGCGGTTCAACGGAATTGAGTTTGCAGGTCTCAATGAGCGAGGCGATGGTTGCCCAGTTCTCNGTGTAGTCTCCATGGAGAAACTCCTTATAGCTCATCCATGGAAGGTCGATCACAGATCAGGCGACAGCAGACAATGTGGGGTCAGCACACCGGTTCAGAATCTCATCGATCCGATCCTGCTTATGACCATTGACGATGGCGGTGAGGGTGGCGGCCAGATAGGCCTGCGGTTCAACGGAATTGAGTTTGCAGGTCTCAATGAGCGAGGCGATGGTTGCCCAGTTCTCCGCTCCCACGTCATGGCCTGCGAAGAGTGCGTTCTTGCGATTTAGGGCTATCGGCCGGATGGTCCGCTCGACGGCGTTGTTGTCGATCTCGATGCGGCCGTCGGTCAGGAAGAGCTTCAAACCATCCCAGTATTTGGCGATGTAGGCCAAAGCCTCGCCAAGCGGGGATTTGGTCGCGACGCGGGCGCGGTGATGGACGAGCCACGCCTGCATGTCGGCGACCAGTGGCATTGATCGTTCCTGCCGTCCAGCAAGTCGAGTGTCCGGATCATGGCCGCGCAGTTCGGCCTCGATCCGATACAGCTCACCGATCCGCCTGACGCCGTCCTCGGCAATCGGTGCTGTTCCATTGCGGGTGATCTCAACCAGCTTGCGACGGGCGTGGGCCCAGCAATAGGCAAGGCGGATGTCTGGACCAATACGGTCTGGTGCAATCAGTCTGTTGTATCCGGCATAGCCATCCACCTGCAGGATGCCGGAGAAGCCCTGCAATATACGTTCGGCATGAAGCCCGCCGCGACCGGGAGCGTAGGTGAAGGCCACGCCTGGTGGAGCGCCGCCATTCCAAGGGCGGTCATCTCGCGCAAGAGCCCAGAAGTATCCGGTCTTGGTTTTGCGGGAGCCGGGATCGAGCACCGGTGCACGGGTCTCGTCCATGAACAGCTTGGTCGAGCGCTTCAGGTTGGCAATCAACGCATCGAAGACAGGCCCCAGCTCATAGGCTGCCCGACCGACCCAGTCGGCAAGTGTTGAGCGGTCGAGATCGATGCCCTGGCGGCCCATGATCTGCGCCTGCCGATAAAGCGGCAGATGATCGGCATATTTGGAAACCAAGACATGGGCGACGGTCGCTTCCGTCGGCAGCCCCGCCTGGATCAGCCGTGCTGGAGCCGGAGCCTGAACGACACCGTCTGTGCAAGCACGGCACGCATATTTGGGGCGACGGGTGACGATGACACGGAACTGTGCTGGGATCACGTCCAGTCGTTCGGAAACATCCTCGCCAATGCAATGCAGGCAACCGCCGCAGCCGCAGATCAGGCTGTCCGGCTCGATCACCTCTTCGACACGCGGAAGATGCTTTGGAAGGGAGCCGCGATTGATCGCGCGTGGCTTGGCAATCCTGTCTCCAGTGGGAGCGTCCGCTTCATCCTCGGCATGGATGGAAGCAATCGCCGTCTCCAGGTCTTCCAGTGCCAGATCGAACTGGTCGGGATCGGTCTTCTCGGACTTGCGTCCGAAGGCTGCCTGCTTGAATGCTGCAACCAGCTTCTCAAGCCGCTCTATCCGCTCGTCCTTACGAGCGATGTGCTCGTCCTTGCTCGCTATCGCGAAGTCCTTGGCTGCCTCACGTGCTTGCGCCGCGATCAGCATCGCCTTCAGAGCAGCAACATCATCGGGAAGATCGGCGGCATCAAGCATGGCCGGAACCTACCAAATCCCCCGCCGATTTGCCTTTGGAATTTACAGTTCTGAGTCATCGTGCCGCAGCTATTCGATGGTCTCCGGGGTTCTCGTCTGGACGGCATGAACCCGCCGCCAATCGAGACCCGCAAACAGCGCTTCGAACTGGGCGTGGGTGAGCGTCATCAATCCATCCTTGATGCCTGGCCAAGTGAACGTGTGCTGTTCCAGCCTTTTGTAGGCCATGACGATCCCGGAGCCATCCCAGTAGATCAGCTTCAACCGGTCCGCCTTGCGTGACCGGAACACGAAGACCGTTCCGGTGAATGGGTCCTTGTGCAACTCGTTCTTCACCAGCGCCGACAATCCGTCATGACCCTTGCGGAAGTCGACCGGCTTTGTTGCCACCATGATCCGCACTCGGTTCGATGGAAAGATCATGGCGTGGCCAAGGCACGCGCGATGGCGGCGATCCGGGCGGCAGACGCACCTTCCTCAAGACGGATGGTGACGGGACCGAGGACGATCTCGGGGCGACCAACCGTTTTAGGCGGCGGTTCCGAAACAGGCGGATCGACAATGACCGTCGCGAACTCTACCGCATCCTCCGGCTCTGGCAGGATCAGCTTGCCCTGCCGCGCCATCGTTCGCCAAGTGGAAAGGCTGTTGGCTCGCAATCCATAGCGCTGCGCAACTTCATTGACAGTCGTGCCAGGCCTCAAGCTTTCCGAAACAATCTTCGCCTTGACCTTATCAGGCCAATGTCGGTGAACCTCACGTCCAGGCTTCCCGGTTGTGAGAAACTCCAGTGTAGTCTCCATGGAGAAACTCCTTATAGCTCATCCATGGAAGGTCGATCACAGATCAGGCGACAGCAGACAATGTGGGGTCAGCACACCGGTTACGAATCTCATCGATCCGATCCTGCTTATGACCATTGACGATGGCGGTGAGGGTGGCGGCCAGATAGGCCTGCGGTTCAACGGAATTGAGTTTGCAGGTCTCAATGAGCGAGGCGATGGTTGCCCAGTTCTCCGCTCCCACGTCATGGCCTGCGAAGAGTGCGTTCTTGCGATTTAGGGCTATCGGCCGGATGGTCCGCTCGACGGCGTTGTTGTCGATCTCGATGCGGCCGTCGGTCAGGAAGAGCTTCAAACCATCCCAGTATTTGGCGATGTAGGCCAAAGCCTCGCCAAGCGGGGATTTGGTCGCGACGCGGGCGCGGTGATGGACGAGCCACGCCTGCATGTCGGCGACCAGTGGCATTGATCGTTCCTGCCGTCCAGCAAGTCGAGTGTCCGGATCATGGCCGCGCAGTTCGGCCTCGATCCGATACAGCTCACCGATCCGCCTGACGCCGTCCTCGGCAATCGGTGCTGTTCCATTGCGGGTGATCTCAACCAGCTTGCGACGGGCGTGGGCCCAGCAATAGGCAAGGCGGATGTCTGGACCAATACGGTCTGGTGCAATCAGTCTGTTGTATCCGGCATAGCCATCCACCTGCAGGATGCCGGAGAAGCCCTGCAATATACGTTCGGCATGAAGCCCGCCGCGACCGGGAGCGTAGGTGAAGGCCACGCCTGGTGGAGCGCCGCCATTCCAAGGGCGGTCATCTCGCGCAAGAGCCCAGAAGTATCCGGTCTTGGTTTTGCGGGAGCCGGGATCGAGCACCGGTGCACGGGTCTCGTCCATGAACAGCTTGGTCGAGCGCTTCAGGTTGGCAATCAACGCATCGAAGACAGGCCCCAGCTCATAGGCTGCCCGACCGACCCAGTCGGCAAGTGTTGAGCGGTCGAGATCGATGCCCTGGCGGCCCATGATCTGCGCCTGCCGATAAAGCGGCAGATGATCGGCATATTTGGAAACCAAGACATGGGCGACGGTCGCTTCCGTCGGCAGCCCCGCCTGGATCAGCCGTGCTGGAGCCGGAGCCTGAACGACACCGTCTGTGCAAGCACGGCACGCATATTTGGGGCGACGGGTGACGATGACACGGAACTGTGCTGGGATCACGTCCAGTCGTTCGGAAACATCCTCGCCAATGCAATGCAGGCAACCGCCGCAGCCGCAGATCAGGCTGTCCGGCTCGATCACCTCTTCGACACGCGGAAGATGCTTTGGAAGGGAGCCGCGATTGATCGCGCGTGGCTTGGCAATCCTGTCTCCAGTGGGAGCGTCCGCTTCATCCTCGGCATGGATGGAAGCAATCGCCGTCTCCAGGTCTTCCAGTGCCAGATCGAACTGGTCGGGATCGGTCTTCTCGGACTTGCGTCCGAAGGCTGCCTGCTTGAATGCTGCAACCAGCTTCTCAAGCCGCTCTATCCGCTCGTCCTTACGAGCGATGTGCTCGTCCTTGCTCGCTATCGCGAAGTCCTTGGCTGCCTCACGTGCTTGCGCCGCGATCAGCATCGCCTTCAGAGCAGCAACATCATCGGGAAGATCGGCGGCATCAAGCATGGCCGGAACCTACCAAATCCCCCGCCGATTTGCCTTTGGAATTTACAGTTCTGAGTCATCGTGCCGCAGCTATTCGATGGTCTCCGGGGTTCTCGTCTGGACGGCATGAACCCGCCGCCAATCGAGACCCGCAAACAGCGCTTCGAACTGGGCGTGGGTGAGCGTCATCAATCCATCCTTGATGCCTGGCCAAGTGAACGTGTGCTGTTCCAGCCTTTTGTAGGCCATGACGATCCCGGAGCCATCCCAGTAGATCAGCTTCAACCGGTCCGCCTTGCGTGACCGGAACACGAAGACCGTTCCGGTGAATGGGTCCTTGTGCAACTCGTTCTTCACCAGCGCCGACAATCCGTCATGACCCTTGCGGAAGTCGACCGGCTTTGTTGCCACCATGATCCGCACTCGGTTCGATGGAAAGATCATGGCGTGGCCAAGGCACGCGCGATGGCGGCGATCCGGGCGGCAGACGCACCTTCCTCAAGACGGATGGTGACGGGACCGAGGACGATCTCGGGGCGACCAACCGTTTTAGGCGGCGGTTCCGAAACAGGCGGATCGACAATGACCGTCGCGAACTCTACCGCATCCTCCGGCTCTGGCAGGATCAGCTTGCCCTGCCGCGCCATCGTTCGCCAAGTGGAAAGGCTGTTGGCTCGCAATCCATAGCGCTGCGCAACTTCATTGACAGTCGTGCCAGGCCTCAAGCTTTCCGAAACAATCTTCGCCTTGACCTTATCAGGCCAATGTCGGTGAACCTCACGTCCAGGCTTCCCGGTTGTGAGAAACTCCAGTGTAGTCTCCATGGAGAAACTCCTTATAGCTCATCCATGGAAGGTCGATCACAGATCAGGCGACAGCAGACAATGTGGGGTCAGCACACCGGTTACAAAGCTCGGTGAGTTCCATGAACTGCGATCACGCGCGGCCAAATTGGCGGGTCGACGGTTCTGATCCCTTCAACTGCTTTACGATAGCTCAGCTCTGACAGGATGCCCAAAGCGGTCGCTGAAACCGCCAATCGTAAACAACTGTGGAGACAGCCATGGCTATCAACAGAGTGATTGGCAGTGTTGAACAAATCGGACAAGTCTCATCGGCTCGCACCGATGCCTCCCGCTTCGGCTTGGATCCGCATCTCAATGTCGTGTGCTTGCGACACTCCTAGGCTGACTAACTGGCCGAGTGTAGCATCGATCCTCGCTCGTTCGAGATGACCTCGGCGAAGCAACGACAGGTCCTCGAGTGCAGCTTTTTCAAACCACTGCGCAATCTTTCGCCCGATGCCGAGCGTGTGCCACATTGACGGATCATTTCGCGTGGCTTCCAGCCAGGCTTCCACTGCGAACAGTAGGAAATCTAAGTGCCGCGCTGTGGGCGCGACCAACAACGTATTCATCGTGCAAAGCGCGACGAAAGCGGTTGGACCGCCCGGCAGGAGTGGTCGCAGTATTTCTAGAAGGGGATCCACACGATCGAAAACTGCCGGGACCAGATAGCTCTCGGTATTGCCCAACGGATTGTAGAGGTTCATTAGCAGCTTCGCGATCGGCGGACCGGTGACATAATCTATGCTGCTGCCGCGCTGATCCCGTGACCAACGAGCAAGCGCCATTATGCGTGTGACCAGACGCTCGCGAAGTTTAATGGCGTGACTGGCCGGCTGGCTTCGATCGTTGAAATAGAGTACGTCGGCAGCATGAATGACGGAAGCGGCGACATCGCAAAATGACTGGTCCGGAAGCTCCAGTATCGGATTGAGCAGCAGCTCCAACTTCTCCTTTGTCGCGTCCATCAGCGCCACCGCGACCAGGATATAGAATTCGTGGTTCCAGTCGTCCGGCGTCCGGTTCAGGTCCGTCTCGGCCGGATGGCCATGGCCATTCAGGCGGGCGGACCATAATGCATAGGCGTCGACCAGCTCCCCATACCATTCTGGGGTCGCTTTAGCCTCGGTGTTCAACAGGCCCACAAACTTCGCGACGGCCTGCGTATCAACATGAACGGAAGCCTTTTTAGACCGCGTTGTGACAGAACCGTCATCTCCGTCGGCCTGCGAGACTGTACGGGCTTCGGAACGCCGCGCAGGTTGCGCATCTCGCAAAGACGGCGCCTCTTCGGGCAGGATCGGCCAAATTGGTTCTGTTCCACCGTCGAGCCAGGTGATCTCGGAACCGACGGTTCCTGCATCGAGACGTTCCTTCTCGGCCTCATAGGCGGCCTGGTTCGCCGGATCCTCGTCGTAAGGATGCCAGACCCAGCGGCGGCATGCGAAGGCCACCCGAACAGCCGATTTAAGAAGGCGTGGATCGGTCTCGTTGAGGGCAGCCAGCGCCGACTCGAAGGCCAGGACAGCGGCGAGATCCTTGCGAGCTGCGGCTTCGACTAGAAGATTGCGATCGGCGTGTAGTTCGCGCCTGTGCCAGAGATGGACCAATGCACAAATGCCCATCGCCGGCCGGTTGTACTCGAGTATGTCGCCAGAGCTATAGCGATCGCCTTCTTCTTTCAACGCCTTTGCAATGACCTGTCTGACCCAGGCCTCATGCTCGTCCAGAAGGTTATCGTCACCGTCACGGGCGACAAGCATCGCCGTCGCAATCAGGCGGGTCGATCGCGACTTGAGGCTATCGGTATCGCTGCCGTCGGGAATACCCCCAGCCGCATAGTCCACCGCCTCGCGTGCGGCCTCCGCGGAGCCTCGGGCCGGATCATTCACCGCCAGCCGGATCTTCGCTTCGATCTCGCTTGAATTGACGAGATTGCGACGGCCTTCTTCGAGCTTCGCCAGATGCTTGGCTTCAGCCGACGGAGACCGATAGGAAAGTAATCCGTCAGCTTCAATCCAATTTGCCCTGTCGAGCCTATTGAGCGCGTAAGCGCCCATGAGAGCAGGATCAGCAAAGTTTGAATCGGCGGAATATGATTCGAGCTTCCCGACTGCACTGCGAAGAACTGTGCGAAGACTGCGTCCGGCCTCGTCATCGTCAAGATAAGCGGGAAGAAGACTTTCGAGCATTATCTGACGCGATGGACGCTTCGCAAGATCGGCAAGCCTGATCCGCCCATTCGGCTCCTTCCCCACCCTCATGCCGGCGAGCGCCTCACGCGTCACTCGCGTGCGGTCATTAGAGAGCAGTTCGGGGTTTGCCAGAAACGGGGCGAGCGCATCTCTCGTAGTAGGCCAGTGGGACAAGAGCACATCGATGGCAGTCAGGAGATAGGCCGCGCAGCTGCCCTCCGGCCCGAGAATATCGCCGAGGACGGCCTGAACGTCATCGCCCTTATCCAGCCGCTCCTGGGACCAGGCCTCAAGGGCCATCAGGCCTGACGCGACCGAATACTCCTGGGCCTGCCCGCGAGCCCAGAAATAGGTTTCAATCCACGGAAAGAAGCGCGGCTTATCGTCGAAGACGAGTGTGTAACCATTGCTCGTCGTTATCTTGCCACGCGCGTGAAATGTGACCGACGTTTCGACAAGCTTTCGAATGAGAGCAAGACCGGTGTCGGGCGCAGCTTCGAGCAAATCGAGGAACGGCGGCTGAGCTGGAGAAGGCGGCAAGTAATCCGTATCGGCAAAACTGAGTGCGCGGTCCGTCCAGCTACGGCTTGCCTCGTCATGATGCGGCGTTTCAATCAGATTTCTCTCGACAAGCGCAGCAAGCTCGCGAGGAGCAGGCTTCGCCAACGCCCGGCCAAACGGTCGGATTGCCTTGAACTTGTACGAATTGTTCTCGGCCTCGACCGCCGTGAGATAGGTCTTTGTTTCTTCCGGCGCGTTGCCTGCGAGCAAGAGCGTCATGGAGCGAAGATCACTGATCAATTGTTGACGCGCCTGCCCTTGAATTTTGGGGGCATCCAGCGGCGACGGAATATCGATCTTTGCGTCCGGAAGATCGAGCTGCATTAACCATTTGAACAGCATCCTGGACGTCTTCCGACCATACTGAGAGACTCCTAGGGCCAGGAGGAACTGAATCTCGACCAATTTGACGATGGCGGGGATCGCCTGGATGGGTATGTCGGCGACATTTGAAGCACACCACAACACGACAGTCGGTGCCGACGGCGTTGTCGCGGCCCGCACCGATCGCGGTGCTTCGAGAATTTCGCCGTACGCTCCAGCCTGTGCGAATAGCTCGGCCACAGGCGCAGTCTCCACCGCCGTAATCGCCGTGCACAATTCGGACAGCAGCGCGCCGCCCTGGGCGAGCAACGCTGCCCTGCAGCGATTTAGAAGCTGCGGAGAGAGCTCGGACCTAATGATAGCCATCAGCGCTTGGCGTCGCCATGCATCATGCGCGCCGGCTGCTGACAGGGCCGCCAAAAACGCCTTCCACGCGGAGCCGTCCTGTCCCTTTTCAAGCGCGAACCGGCCCGCGAACTCGACGCCGCGCGTCAGGCGCGGGGATGGCGCAACCGTCAAGTCGATACCTTCGATGAGCGCTGTGTCTTCATGCAGAATGGCACCGATTGCCCAGTCGCGTAGCACGTCATGATAAAAGCCGAGGCGATCCCGCTGGGGCTCGCCCAAGGTAAGACTGTTCAACATGTGGTCGCGGGCTGGTGAATCAGCCGCTGCCTCGATCGTGTCGCTGCCAGAGAGCGCGGCCTTTGCTAGGTCGGCAAGAATGCGCTGAGCGGCTCGGACGTCCGAATTTTGCGCGCCGTCGGCAGTTTGCCACCATCGATCGGCGAGCGCCGCCTCCGTGCGGATCTCGACTGTGCTTGGAACTTTGAGCAGCTGTGTCAACCGGTAGAGGTTGCGAGCTATGCTGGCGGCGGGATGGCCGGGTGCGAGAAGCGCGCTCAATTCCGGCGCCAGTTCGCTGAGTGCTGCGACCTCCTCGTCGTCGAGTTCGCCGACTAGCACTTGGCAAGGGGGGCCGAGGACAGCAAGTGCGTCTTCAGCCAGCCAATTGCGACCATCCGCATCGAAATCCGGCCTGTTCGACACGACAACCGCGAAGCCATCTATCGCGGCAACCTCTCGCAAGAGATCATTGATGGTGCGGCGTCGTTCTGGCGAGGCGAGCATCTCGAGACCGTCGATGAACAGGACACCACCGCCGCTGGCGGCAAGGTCGGCGAGGAAATCCCTCGCGGTGCCGGGTATATCGAGGCGCTGCGCAAGAGCCGCCCAGCCGCCCCCCGGTGTTCCGATCGGATCAAGGACAATGGCATTCGCCTCGCTTCCTACCCGCTCGGCAAGATGGCGCAGCACATAGGATTTGCCGACACCAGGCTTTCCGGTGATCTCGATGAAGCGATGTCGGTCGCGGGCTTTTTCAAGCGAAGCCATTGCGCGGAGGCGGGGGAGGTTTACGCCACCGACCGTCGATCCGATGTCCCTGAGTGCGAAGCGCGACATTTCGGCCAGCCGTGCGCGGGCCAAGGTATAGTCCCGATTGCCAGTCAGGCGAAATCCACGGTCAGCCAGAATGCCTGGCAGCTCGTCTCGGGAGATTGCGCCGCCGGATTTTCCGGTTTTGATGACAAGTTCGATGAGACTGCTCCACAGCGCTTCGGCGCGTGACACGTCTTCTGGCGCAAGCACCTGCGTCGCCATCGTGAGCGCATGGGCACGTGCCTGTGGCGCACCCGATTCAAAATCGAATTCGAGGATCAGGAACTGCCTGATGATGCTCCAGATCGCTTCGTCATCGTCCGTGACACCCTTGGCGACGAGATTGGCGCGAAATGTCCGGGCAAAGCTGCGCATCGCGTCGCTGGCGACACCTTTGAGCGCAAGCCGCTCGAAGAGCTTGGCACCCGTCTTTGACACACGTGCCCATTCCAGCACATCCTGATAGGGGCCAGAAATCGCAAAGCTTGTGCGCTGGGTCGCCACCGCGAATACATGGCGGTCGGTCGGCTTGTTCGTCGGTGCGCTGCGCACGATCTGCTCGCATACGCTTTGGAAAATCCTATCCTTCGGCGCGAATGTGATCGTGCGCTTCGACTGGATTTCGAGAAGCGAACTGCCTCTATCCGACAAGCCGTGTACAATCAGGTCGTCCAGCGCGTAGCCTTCGTCCACTCCCTGAAACTGAATTTTTTCAATCCGGGCATTGGGCAGTCCGCGCGCTTCGCTTCCGGCCAGCATCTGCAGGAGGTAGAAGGCACCAAGCTCGCCCTCGATATAAATTCCGGCGCCTCCGCGCCCGACCGGGCTAGAGCCGTCATCTTCCTCTTTCGATTCATCCGCCGTGAGTTGATCCATCTCGTTTGATCGTCTCTCCACGGCCCGGAAGCCGCCCCGGTTTGTCAATAGCGCGAACGCGATGCCAACGCGACTGTTTTTAGACGCAAATGTGGATATAGCTTAGCCCGCGTATCGCCATACCGGCCTGCGGTTCATGCAATGCCGTAACGTGTGGCCCGACAAATGACCGCACCCGATCGCAGCTCAAAAAAGGCTCGATGCCTACTTGCATAGCCGGGAGCATCCACACACGCCGGAACACAACCTTCACACATTATGGGCCGCGGTTTTCACGGCCCCCTTGTTTGTCTAGCTAGCGCCTGCTGTACAAATACTCTGTATCCAAATGCCTTGGTTTGCAGCCCACTTGTCAGTTCTCCCGTTCAGGCGCCGCAGACCTTCGTCTCTATCGCCCTTCTGGTGGAGGGCAATTACCTGCCAGTTTCTAGCATTGAAAACGGGGCTACCTGAACTTCCGGGCTCAGTAGGAGCCGTGTATTGCACATGGCGCACAGTATTGTCTACCGGCGTGCCTTCGTGAGGTCCTTCGTGATCGATCAGGTGATTATGCTGCAACGAAAAAGCTAATTCTCCGCCATTGGGGTAGCCGATCACGTAGACGCGTTGAGTACCATCTCTCAGGGGAAGCCGCGGCGCAAACGACAGAGGTTTGACGGCGGGTATCATGCCGTCGATACTCAACAAGCTCGCATCGAGATGCTCCTTAGGCCAAGTCTTATGCAATTTCGAAAAGCCAAATGAAATATTTTTGTCGGCTGCCTCAAAGACAATCTCGACCTCCTCGGGAAAGCAGGCTTTATCGCTTGGGTTATCACTGACTACATGGGCATTTGTAAGCACGCAAATCTCATCACCGAGGGCCGGAACTACATCGCCTCCGCGAACTATAAAACCCGTGCCAACTCTCGTATTCACGCCTTTGATCCTGACGACGCCAACGGATTGAGCGGACTCCATACCTCTCTTCACCCATTCGTATGAGAGTGGACCGTCTTTGCCGAGAATTGACTCAAGTTGGCGGTCCGAGGGAGCAGGCGCCTCGGCCAAAGCCTTCACGTCCCCGGCAGGCAGCAAAGCGACATCGAAATTTCGAGTAAGAACCGCCGCGCCCATCGTTTGGATGATTCCTGCGCCCTGGTTGCTCTGGGTACCAAGCTGCCACAGATCGCGAAGCTGTCGAGTCACCGCACCAAGAGTTTCGGCACTTGTAGTTTTATTCTGGACGATTCTTGCCAACTCGGACTGCGCACGATCCAAGTCATTGAGAGCTACGAACGCTTCCGCTTTGGACGCGTAAAATCGTGCTCCTCGGAGCTCCTGCGGGGTCTTGTGAAGATCTTCCAAGACTGTCGTTGCGAGCTTGATGCGATCAATATCGACAGGGACAGGGACATCAAATTGCCGAGCAAGGGTTGCCAGACCGATAAGGTTCAAGCTTGAGCGAACCCTTGATTCCGGGTCGCTATCATACTGGCGCCGGTAGGCTTCCATGGCATTTGCGATTGCTTCTCCTGCACCGGAAACGCCGGCTTCGGAGGCCTTCATCGCGAGTTCTTTCCACGCCCTTGCACGTATCGCCTCGGAGATTTTCCCGTTGGTATCGTGCTTATGGACGAATTCTGCGAGCGTTGATGCCCCGGTCGACAGACCGTTATCCACTAGGTTTTGGACCTGAACGCCTCTAGCTAGCAGATCTTTCACATCTGTTTTTCTTATAAAGTCAGACACCGACTTCAGTGTGTCTGACCTTTGCAAGGCCTTAAAGTGATCAACGGCAGACACAATCTCTCGAACGCTGAATGTCTGTTCGGAAACGGCTGATTGTGGCGGCTTTGGTTCTTTCATCACGGACTCCCGTCACAACGCTAGCAGCTTTTCGACGCCTCTCCGCAGGTCCGGTGCTCTTAGGTATTTCACTATGCTGTGACGCCAGGCGCCTTCGTTGAGGACCGCCACGTCCTCGATATCTCCCTTCCCGTCGCGTTGATAGTCGTTTTTAAGAAAAGGGTCGAAGCCAGCCACTGGATCGAGACGATCAAACACATTGACCCATCCACCTTCGACCCGCTCGGACGGGAATCCATTTGGCCGGGACCATTCGGGACGCAACTTGTCTTGGATCTCATCAAGACCGAGCGGGCTTCCGATTGTCATCAACCCGCCAATTTTCTGTATGCCTGGCACGCGTTTGAGGCAATCGTACGCAATCACCGTTCCCATACTGTGGCTAACGACAATTTGCGGCTCGCCTGATTTGGATCCCTCGGCAACTGCTTTCACGAAGCGTTTCCTAATCTCATCCTGAACTTTAAACGTGGTGCCGGGTCGCGGAGTGAACTCCACATTAAATAGGTAGTGATGGACGTCGCGGAGAAACGTTTCCATAAACGCTTTCTTGATAGGCCAAGGCAGTGGGATGCGCTCATAAGGCATTCCATCAAGTTCGCGGTTTGGCGGGATAGCCTCCACTGTCTCAGCAGCAGCGAGAGTTCCGCCGAGTTTCAACGCCAACCCGCTGATAAAAGTTGCTTCATCAATAGTGGCGGGAATAGGTGTGCGCGCAGTCGCGTCAGCCTCCACCTCTTTCGCAGTCGTCGCCTCGAAGCTTTCATAGGCGGCAACATTGGGATCTGGATCGGCGTACAAAACGTCTGCCCAGTACACCATAGACGAAGTCACGCCTTCGCCACCCAGATCTATCCCGCCGGCTCCTGTAGCGAGGCTGCGCAACCAGATGTCATGCAGTTCCTTGGCCTTCGGCTTGTTGCCGATCCCATGAATAAACGTCACGTGCGTCATTGTATCTCCCTCAGCCTATTCCTTCTTGATTGGTGTCATTTTCAGAATAAAACTTCAAGTGGTGCATTTACACTTCACCATCGTTTGAGACGCGAACAAAGCTGAAGGGTAATTACAGGAGAAGAAATGGCTATTCGCAGGATGCGCACTCCATCGCCGTTTGCCTCTGCGCGCGGCGATGTCATGTTCAAGCGGCTCCTGCCAGCTGCCTACAACGTCTTCAGGTACGCTATAAGCGCCGCCTTCTCATCCGGCTTCAGCGCCGGGCCGATTACGCCCGGACCGGGGGTGTCGCTGAATTCATGGCCGGTATTGCTGTTGCCCGGCTTCGAGGTGTCGAACTTGAAGCCGCCTGGCAGCTCCTCCGTTCGGTAGCCGACCTTTTCCGGGTCATATTCGCGATTACCAAGCCAGAATGTCTTCGGTCGTTCACCAACCGGCGATAGCAGAGCATTAATGGTCGGCACCGAGCCGTTGTGCAGAAAGGGCGGTGTTGCCCAGATGCCGTCGAGCGGCCGGGCCTTGTAGGCGAGCGGCGCCTGGATGCCATTCTGGCGATTGCCGTTCATGATCTCCCGTTGCTCCGGCGGCACCGGCGGCGTCTGGCTGCCGTACCAGCGAGCGCTCGTCTTTGCGACGAGCTCGCCGAGCGCGTCGCCGAAGGAGTCGGTATCGATGCCGAGCTCGACGGGAACCTTGACCTTGCGCTCCGCCATGCCCTTGGCCTGGGCTGGATCGGTGCCGATTTTCTCGATCTTGATTGTGGGCACACGAAGATAACGCTCGCGGGCTGGATTCTCGTCCGTCCAGTGCTTCTGGTCCCAAAAGCCATCACTGCCGACCGGTGGCAGATGGCAGCTCTGGCACCGGTCGGCGTAGAGCGCGGCACCCTTGGCCGCGAGCTCCGTATTGATCGGGCCCAACAGGTTGGACGGCCAGCGCGGCGGACGCAGGCCGGTAAAGCCGGTCTCCGCGGTCGGTTGCCTGCCCGCCAACTGCTGCTCGATTGCGAAAATTGTGTCGACTTTCACCGTCGAGGCAAAGAGCGGCTGCTCCGGCTTGGTGAGGTTGATGAAGGCGCGGACCCCCAGCGCTTCGCCGGCATTGCGTATCATTGGCTGCATAATCGAGGCATTGTACTGTACCCAGTCGAACCAAGAAGTGTCCCAGATATGCGGGAAGGCGACCGGCGCGGACTGGGCGGCGTAGTTCTCCGGCCGGTCGAGATCGAGCGAGAAGACCTGGTTGCCGATCCGGTTGAGCGCATCCAGCCGGCCGAATCCCTCTTCGATGCTCTTGGCGGCCACTTTCTTGTCGAGATCGACTTCGATCTTGCCACCTGCTAGCGCCTTGTCGAGCTGCGTCTTGAGCCCGGCCTTGGCAGCGTCATCCGCCTGCGGCCCGAGCACTGCCGTGGCGAAGCGGTCGAAACGGAAAGGCGCGTAACGGGTGAATAGCAGGGCCAGTCCTGTCGCCTTGCGCAATTTCCCGAGATCGGTGAGCGCCGGCCCGCCCTCGACCATCACGGCGGTGCCCTTGTAGGTGAAACGGCCAGTGTGGCATGCCGCACAGGTGAGCCCAATGGTGGTGAGCGGCTTGCCGGTTGCCGGGTTGATCCACGGTTGGGCGGTTTTGGGATCGATGAGGTCGCCGCCATGGGCGAAGCCGACCGGAAGGCCCGTCGAATCCGCCGTGATGAAGCCGAAGCGGTCGAGATAGTCGCTGGACAGGAGGGGCAGCCCGGCCGTCAGCGTGAAGGTGGGCTGCTCCAGCGCCGCCAGCCATTCGTAGGGTATCGAGAAGGTCACCGTGCCCTGGTCGGCATGGTGCATCCACTCGCGTTGTGATTGTGACCAATTCTGCTCGAGCGAAGTGACCTTTTCCACCTTCGGATAGTCAGGAAGATCGACGCTGAACATCTGGACTATATAATAGAGGCCAGCGGCGACCAGCACGATGACCCCGAGCAGAATAGGCCAAAATCGCGACTTGCGTTTCATCGTCTCCACCCCCAAAGCGTTGAAAACGCCTGCTTCAGCATAGCGCGGCCCTCTAATTGTTTTGAGGCGATGGCACGGCGGCCCGTGCCGCGCGCGCGCCCGGATAGACAATCGCCCGTGCGTGGCCGAGCGATGCGTAATCATCGGGGCTGGTCGCCAAGGGAATGCGAATGCATTCTGGGCTCCGATTCGGATTCATCTCTAATCGGCTCACGGCCGTCTGGTCGTCCATGACCTCGGTCAGGCGGATTTCGAACATGTCCGCCCAAGGGAACCAATATTCGTTCCACGGCTGGGACGGGTCGAATAGCTCGTGATTGCCAATCGGCGGCGGCGGCGCGTCACGCAGCTGCGCCTGCAGGATGTAGCGCACGTCGCTGTGCCTAACGCGGTGAATGAAATCCTTGCGCAGGAAGTCGGGCGCCCGGTTGTCGTCGGGTGTAGCGTCCATGGACGGATGGCCGCTGGCCCTGAATTCCGGGCGCGGCAGCCCGCGGTCGAGGCCGCGGTCGGCGTTGATCAGCCGGAAGCGGACGTAGCGGCTGACGCCAGTCTTGTCGGTGAATTGGAAACAGACCCAGGTGTGATACTGAGAATCCGTGAACGAGCCGCGGATCCGGTAAGCCTCGCGCAGTTGATCGTCGAGCATCAAGCCGGACTCGACGAGCTTGATCCTGTCTTCGTCCGGCGTGTGGACGAAGGTCGAGAAGTCGCGGATGCTTCGCACGAAGAGCTGCCGGCCGGCATTCATCAGAATGTCGTAGAAGCCGCCGCCATCGGTGCTGGCGCCCGGCGCGAAGAACTTGATCGAAGCTGCGACACCATCGCGGGCGCGGTCGTCGGCGCGCCCAGGGAAGCCGGCCGGCGTGATGCAGCGCGCCTCGCCTTTTGCCACAACGCCGTAAGTGTGCGTCGCGCGCCCGTGCTGGAGATTGCCAGCCATGAAATTGAACGTCGCTTGCAGCTTGGCAAGCACTGCCTTGAAGTCGTCGTTTATGCCGACGGTCAGTTCCTCGGGTGAAAGGCGCATGTTGAAGCTCCAGTGTTCGTTGCCGGTGGGTTCGCGGCGAACGACCCGGTTGGTCTCATGCCGGAGGCCGGAGCTGCTAAGGTAGACCCGCCGGCGAACCTCATTGATCTCGCCAAGCGGCCGGTGTTCAGGCATCGCGTGCCACGGCGTAAAGGAGAGGTTTTCTCCGAAGGCGAGCTGCGCGGCCGACGTGAAGGTCTGCGGTGGTATGGTGATGCGAGCGACCAATTCGACGGGCGTCGTCCATTCTACGGTTGGATTGTCGATGACGCTTGCACTTGTCTCGTCGTTGAGTTGGACACAGAAATCGAAGACCGCCGGCCGCGCCGCCTGGGTGAGATGGCCGGTCATCGCCTCACGCAGATAGCCGGCGCCGCAGGCATCCGAGGGAATGGGCGAAACGAGGTTGTCCTTCGAGGGAACCACGGAATAGCGGCAGACCTGCGCGCTGCTCAGTCCGTAGGCATAGGGCACCTGGCTCCAGTAGCGTGCCGCAAGCGGGCTGTGCTGCACCTGCTGGCGGAAGCCGAGAAGCACGGGCAGGTCTTCGGGGCGGTTTTCCTTCAACCATGCGATGAAGGCGAGCGGCGGTTCGCCGCGTGGCGCCGACTGGGCGAGATCGGCCATGAACCGGACATAGTCGCTGGTGTTTCTGATGAAGAACATCGGCTTGTCCGCCAGCACGAAATCGTGGGTTGCTGCGTCTTCCTCGCCTTCCAGAATCTTTCGGCCAGCAACCCCGGTCAGCTTGATCGCCATACCGTGAATATCAGGCTTGGTGTCGTCGAGCTGCGCGCCGTTGGAAAACCGGATATAAGCCGTGTAGGCCTTCGGCTCGGCGAAAAGCCCGATCTTGAGGCGCTGGGGAAGGTCGGCAAGCACCTCGAAGGTCGCAGAGACGCAGCCATGCTGCTTGTAGTGCTGGCCACGCAGGCCGGGGCCGGTACTGCGCATCAGCAGCCGCTGCAACTCGTCGATTTCGGCGATCCCGGCATCAATGTCGGGCGAGGCTGCTTCGGTCATTACACCAGTCCTCCAGGCTGCGAGTGGGTGAATGCGGGGCCGGTGCTATCGGGTCTTCAGATATTCGATGAGGTCCTTGAGGGCGTCGGCATATTGCGGGCCGCTCCAGTCAAGGCGACGGAGCTTGCCATCGACCACGAGGTTGCGATCGTGGCCCGTACCGGCATGGCCGTCCTTTCGCGTGTCGTAGACGGTCAGCGTCGGCGAGGTGTCGGCAACGAGCCCGGTAACTGCCGGATCCCAGGCATATCCGACCTTCGCGGTGTCGTATTGGGTCGCACCGCGCAGGAAATGTGCCGGACGGCTCGCGGGGGCCAGGAGGTGGTACAGCGTCGGAACGGAACCATTGTGCAGGTAGGGCGCCCGCGCCCACACCCCGTCAAGCATCTCGGCGACATAGCCCTGGTCAGCCGGCGTCGTACGGGCGGTGATCACGTCCTCGCCCGCCATCCGGCATGGCCGGACTTCTTCCCCCGTCGGGATGCGATAGAGGAAATCCTGATCGTGGCAGCTCGCCTGGAAGCCAGCAGCGAAAAGCTGGAACGCCGCGCCGTTGAGGACGGCCGCGCGGTTCATGTCCGTGCCGATATCACGGAACTGATAGATCGTGTCGTTGTGCGGCCGGTGGCACACGGCGCAATTTTCTTTAAATAGCGCTTCGCCGCGCACGGCACTCGCCATATCGACGTCGAACGGGTAGGGGGCCGGCGGCAGGCCATCGAGGAAATTGGCGACGACACCGGTATTGACGAGGTCGATCTTGGAGGGATCGCCGACGATCGGAAGCTGCGCGGCGATGTTGCGCCAGAACGCCATCTTCACGCTGCCGTCCCACTGGGCGCGCGCGCGCGCCTGTTGGTTCCACACGCTCGGAATGTCGGTGATGGTGGCAAATGGTGGGATTTCCGGATGAAAGCTATCCTTAAATGCTGTGACGTCGAAGTTCCGGTTCAGGCCTCCTGCGGCGTTCGGCTGACATTCGCCGGGGGGCATTGCCTTAGCGACCAACAACTGGAAAATGAGGTCGCCGCTACCGTCCTGCTGTCCGGTGCTGAAGCCGGAAAAGCCGGGTGCGTTCCAGTTGCCGTAGCTCGTCTGTTTCTGAAGCTCGATCCCGGCTTCGCGCTGAACGGTGCCGCACGCAAAGGTCGCCAGAATGCCGACTAGACTCTTCTTTACGGCGGCGCGTTGGTCGGATTCGACATTCGGCGTGAAATTCAGAAATCCGGGCTGGCCGAAATAGGCGGGAGGATAGAAATATCCGCCCGGTTTGGCATCGATGATGGCGGCGATGCGCTCGGCCGACGCTTTGATCTTTTCAGGAGTGGAGAAGTAGACCGCCACCGTTCGCGAGTAGGCATCCCGCCACTTGCGCACGTCCATCTTCGTGTTCGGCGCACCCTCGACGACCGCCGATCGATCCGGCGTCTGCACCTGTCCGACGTGGCAGGCGCCGCAGGCAAGCGTCACCACATCGAGCCCAGGCTTGGCGAAATCGATCTCCCCCAATGGATTGCCACCAGCATCGAGCGGGCGGCCCGCGGTCGAGGCGATGCCGAGGCCGAGCGGAAGAGGCCGCGATTTGTCTTCCGGATCGGAAAGGAAGCCGAAACGTCCGAAATTCTCGTCGTTCGGGCCCCAGATTTCGGGCGCGAGATCGGGCAAGACGCGCTGGAGCAAGTAAGGCACACCGGTAAAGCCATTGCCCGCGTTCATGAACCACGACGAGCCAATCGGATTTTGCTTTCGATAGGTGGTCCGCTCGGCGTCGCACCCTTCGCGTATATCTGTCCAGGTGATCGTCGAATTTGCACTCAAGTCGTCACGTGACGAACAGGCGGGACTTGCTGCGGCTGGCCCGTGGCTCGCGAAAATCCAGAGTGACGCGCCGCTTGCTAGCCCCAAGGAGCGCAAGGCGAAAGAGAGACGTTCTCTATATTGAGACGGCATTCCGGACCTCGGTCTGAGCTTGCGCGGAACTGACAGTTTGATAGGGCAGAATTTTGGGAATGCCGGCACGTGAGAGCGCGTCAAGGATTGAAATCCCTGCATGCCGTGTATACACGCATAAGTGATAGCATGAGCCTGGAGGATTGCAACTCTTAAAACAAAAAGCAGGCTGCGTGGGGTCTCGATTACCGCTGCGGCTGCATACGAGGCGATGGAGCCAGGTTAACGCAGGGGCAGATTACCAGCTAGATTTCTCGGTCTAGGTTGAGCTTCTGCGAAATTCATTGACAACCAAAGGCTGTTGCGGAATATTCCTTCCATATTCTTCTGCTCTATTTTCCTGGTGACGCCAATGACGTTCATCCAGGGATGCGATGCTTTCGTGGCCAGTAGATTTGTTGGGAAAGGCAGGCTTATTCCTCAAACATCTGCGCATTAGCTGCCTTTTCACGGGAGTAACGCGATAGCCGGTCGGTACACTTGTTCCGCTGGTTGTCGTGCTCGCTGGGTAGATGCCGTCGAAAAGATCATTCGACCTACCAACGTCAAAGCAGCAGCGATTGCCGTCCTCTTCCGTTCACCTTGTACGGTTGGAGGCATGAGTTGCGTCAACCAGAGTGCGTGACTGAGTGGTATACAGTCAATGGCAACCTGTGGGTGGCGGGGCTGGACTGCAAGTATCGAGCGACAATCCCGCAGACGAACCTTTACGTCAGACGCAGCGTAGATGGCTAACTGGCGGCCTCGTTGATTTTCGCAGTTACCTCACTTCGGATGCCGAGGTGGGTAAATGGAAGAAGCCATTCTCTCATGCCTTAAGGACTGAGCCAATGAAGCGACGTCAGTTTCTTTCTGCCACCGCAGCTTTGAGTGCATTTGTTTTGGCGTCGCATAAAGCGCTCGGGCAAGAAGGCTTGACAAGGGGTGCAATAGTGATCGGCGTCGACATGGTCGTCGGACTTCCGAAACTCACTGCGACTGACAGCGCCAAGGCGGTGGCGACCTGGCTTGGCTCGGAGAATTTCGAGGTTAAGCTGCTTGCCGATGACGCCGGCAAGGTCACGTTGCAAGGGGTTTTTGACGCTGTTGTCGATTTCGTCAATCGCGGCAACATGGATATGCTGGTGATCTATTTCGCTGGGCACGGGTTCATGAGCGGCGACAACGAGTGGTGGATGTTATCCGGTGCTCCTGTCAATCCGAATGAAGCGATAAGCTTGTTGGAAAGCGCAGTGCTGGCGAAGGACTGTGGGATCCCTAATGTTATTTTCATCTCGGACGCCTGCCGCTCCTCGCCCGACAGTTTGAACGCCGGCCGAGTGCGGGGCGGCTTCATATTTCCGAACAATGGACCTTCGACGAGTATTGCAGATATCGACAAGTTCATGGCGACGCGCGCCGGTGGCTCGGCGTTTGAGTTGCCTGTCGCCGATAGCGTGCGCCAGGGCTATCAGGGAATCTTCACGGCCTGTTTTCTTGAGGCGTTTCAGCGGCCGGAAACGGATATGGTGCACACTTTGCCGGGCGTTGGTGTGGTGGTTCCAAACCGTGCTCTCAAAAACTATCTCAAGCGAGAAGTCTCCCGCCGAGTTCAGCAACAGTCGATAACCTTGCGGCAGCTGCCCGATGTCGAAGTGACCTCGAATGACGACGTGTACATTGGCAAAGCGCATGTCGTCACGCAACAAACGTCGTTCGACATTAAAGTGGTTCCGTTGAACTCGGTCGTCGATCTTGCTCTGGAAAACATTGGAGCGAAATTTAACAATGATGCGCTTTCGTCATCCAATCTATCCGCTAATGTATCCAAAACCGATGTCTCCAACTATTCGGTGACCACGGGTTTCGACGCAACTAAGGATCTAATCCTCTCTTCAGTAGCACCCTTGAGCTTTGAGTCACAGACCGGTTTCTCAATCATGGGAGCTGTTGCTGCGGAGGCTTTTGCGCTGGGTGGCAGCAAAGCAACGATCACCCGTGGTGGCAGCGCAAACCAATCTGCTCTTGTGAGGATCGACCTCGCACCTGGAGGTCCGGGTGAGACGGTGGTCATTCGTTTCGCTGATGGATCTGGAACTGTGGTGGCTGCCATAAAGGGATTTGTCGGTAACATTGTCGTCTCTGAGGCGGGCGTCAGCAATGTCAGCTATACCCCCTCTAGCAACAGTTCGCGATGGTCCGAATATGCGAGCGAGGGCAAACGTTTGAATGAACTACACGCGGTCGTAGCGTCGGCTGCGTCGCTCGGTGCCTTCCGTATCGAAGGGGATCGGGCAACCCGCGCGATCAAGGGTAGAAAGATGGGCGACGACATTCGCGTTCTGAAATCTGTAGACCCGACGCTTGGCGTTTATGCCGCCTATGCCTATTGGGATGCCGATCTCATCGAAGATGTTCGTTCAGTCTCGCAGTTCATGAGCGGCGACTTAGAGCTGGGTTTGTTCGATGTGGAAATGCTTGCGTGGAAGGGGAGAATAGCGGGTAAAGTGGTCCCTTTTTGTCCCATGCTAACGCAGGGATGGGAATTCTTGCGCGTGTTGGGACTGTCTTCGCCGCAGCTGGACAACCTCAAGAGCCATCTGAAGCCGTCGTTGTGGACGACTTTTGACACCGCAGGGATGGACCACCTGGTGGTATCCGCTCAAAACATACCTTGAAACTTGGGAACTGTTCCATGATTAATCGCCGTACATTTCTGACGGTGGCGTCGGCCATCGCCTGCATGCGAGGTATGAAAGCCGAGGCCGCAACTCCATTGCGGCTCGTGTTCATCCACGGCCGTAGCCAGCAGGGCCTGGATCCGGTGGTTTTGAAAAAAACGTGGAGCGACGCGTTGATATCCGCGCTGGCGATACAGAATCTCAAACTCCCGGCTTCTATTGATATTGAGTTCCCTTATTACGGAGATGCGCTGGACAAATTCGTCAATCAATCGAAAATTCAAGTTGCTTCCCAGGTTCGCGCCCGAGGAAGTGTTCAGCAGGACGATTTCTTGGCATTCCAGGCGCAGGTTGCAAATGAGCTCGTCGTGAACGCGGGCGTGAGTGATGCGCAAATTGACGCCGAATACGGAAATAATCCAAAGACCCGTGGGCCACTGAACTGGGAGTGGGTACAGGCGATATTGCAGGCGCTTGATAAGAATGGCGGCGGACTAAGCGCTGATGCGATCGAGGCATTCACGCGCGACGTGTACCTTTATATCACCTCCGATCTGGTGAGAGACCAAATTGACAAAATCGTTCTGAAAACGATGAACCGCGAACCGACGATCGTAGTTGGCCATTCACTGGGCTCGGTCGTTGCTTATAACGTGCTGAAGACAAATCCAGATTTCAAAGTCCCGATGTTGGTAACGATTGGCTCGCCGCTGGGCATAAGGGCTATCCGGACGCCTCTCAGCCCGATAGGCTTTCCAAGAAGCGTCACCAGTTGGTTCAACGCATACGATACCCGGGATGTCGTGGCGCTAAATGCCCTGGATAGTGCCAATTTCGCGGTTCGGCCACCGATCGAGAATTATTCCGGTGTCAGGAACGGTACATCCAACCGGCATGGGATCACCGGATATCTTGGTGACCCGACGGTCGCTCGCAAAATTAACGAAAGTTTTGTGTAGATCGTGAGCAAACAGACGTGGGATGGATACGCCAATGGGTAACCGGCCCGCTTACTTCGTGTTCAAGAGCTGGCCGGATCGATGCGAAGGTGCCGACGGACCTGGAACGCTTGCGCTGGACAGCCTCGGACTGTTGATCTTCCAAGATCACACCCAGCGGCTTATGCGGAACATCGCCAGTGCGCCGTTTTCATCCACTGTTCCCCGAGTATCATCGTTTTGACTCGGAATATGAGGCGACCATAGCCCCAAGCGGAACGGCTTGCCCGGGCAGTCGTCCCGGATGCCGCACGTTCCGAGCGGCGCTGCGCTAACCCTCCTGCGCTGCCCTTTTAACCGGTCAAGCCGTGCG
Source organism: Rhizobium sp. NZLR1b (assembly GCF_019685155.1). NCBI lineage: Bacteria > Pseudomonadati > Pseudomonadota > Alphaproteobacteria > Hyphomicrobiales > Rhizobiaceae > Rhizobium > Rhizobium sp. NZLR1b. The sequence goes on along the minus strand of NZ_JABDWC010000027.1, from coordinate 66,061 downwards.
CGAACTGGCGCCGGCGCGGGAGCGCCTTCGCCTGGTATGCTCATTGCTTTGGAGCACCTGGGCCGTATGGAAATCGCCATCAACGGCGGGCTGAGGGGCGTCGGCCGCGACGATCTCGGCAGGTGAAGTCCCGCGCCGTGAACGGCATCGCTCAGGATATCAAGCTCAACAAGGCCCTTTGGCTCTTCGGCGAAAGGATGGCGGCGCTGAAGGGCGCGACCAGGCAAGCAAATGCGCCGCCGAAACAGGCGGCGCAATGCCCTCGCGCTCGGTCTTTTTGTGTTTGCAAGGTGAGAGCCTTGGCCACCGATGCTTGCCGGCTGACTGCCCGTCACAGCATCAAGCCACCTCAATAGAATAGAAGCGTTTAACTAATTGATATGGAGCAAATACTTCCAGAGTGGAAGCTGTCAATCCCAACAGCCTTAGAAAATATCGATCAAGAAGAGCCGAGAGAGAAAGGCAGGCCCAGATCTGAAACAGGAATTTCGCGCACTTACTTTGGATTAATGACGATCCTGTGCCAGAGGAGGTCGGGGCCGAAGCTAAGTTCCTAAAGGACAAGAAGTATGTTTCCGGGGCGCTGCGGAGAGACATATATCTTCTGTATGTCTGTATTATATATTTCGCTTTACTACTTGTGTAAGTTAAAATATTTGCTATGATGCAATCATATGTAGCATGGTTCAATCGCCTTCGCCTTTACTATTGTGGAATGGCATCCCTTCGGATGCTTGGGAGGGACGCTGCGACGTCGGCCGTTTTCTACAGGACGGCGAACGGACCCTACTGATTCTTATCTCGGCTGCGGTGGATGCTCGTGGGATTCAAGAACCGGTCAAGTCAGCCGCAGTGGAGCGCTGATAGGGGGAGGCATGCGATTCCAGATCTGGTTATTAAGTGTGCTATTGGTTTTGCCTGGGGCGGCGTCCGTTTCAGAGCTCGCTGACGCGGTTCACTATAAAGGTCTGTGCGAGGCTTCAGCCGCCACGTGCATAGATGACAATCATTTCGTCGTTGCGAGCGACGAAACAAATATTCTGCGGCTTTATACGAGAAATGACCAGTCCGAGGGAGTCCCTGTCGATTTTCAGGGCACAAGTGGATTTGACAAATCCGACGTCGAAGCTGCCGCCCGAGATGGAGACGTCGTCTATTGGATTAGCTCGCACTCGCTTAACAGCAGCGGTGAGGACAAGGACAAGCGCAAGAATTTCTTTGCCACAAAGGTTGTCGCCGCAGGCAATTCAGTCAGCTTGAAATGGGAAAGGGAATTCCTCCGGCTTCGCGACGCGATCCTTGGCGTGATCGGCGACAGGAAATCCGAGCTTAATATCGAGGGACTGGCGACGGCTCCAGGTGGGGCGCTGTTGATCGGCCTTCGCGATACAATCGACGACAAAGCTGTGGTGATCCCACTCACCAATCCTGCCGAAGTTATCAGCCATCCTGAAAGAAGTGCCGTGCTTGGAGAACCCTTCCGCCTGGATCTCGGTGGGCTGGGTATCCGCAGTGTCGAACGGGTTGATGACCACTACCTGATCGTTGCCGGACCAGTTTCCGATGAAGGACCATTCGCGCTGTACCGCTGGCTTGGCGGGAAATCATCGCCTGAGGAGTTGAAGGCGCCGGGATTCGGGTCGTTGCGGCCGGAGGCATTAATGCAGATCCCTGGCTCAGGGATGGTTCAAATCCTCAGTGATGATGGCTCGCAGACCTGCGACGACGAAAAGACTCCGCTTTCGCAAAGAGCGTTCAGAAGTACCGAAATCAAGCTCGGTAACTGAAGCAGCAGCATTCGACGGCATTGCATTCAAGAACGGCGATCTGTGCTCAGATTTTGCCGAAGAGGACGCGTTGCCTTCACGCCACCCTAGACCCTTACTTTAGGAGAGTTCGATGAGCATCAAAGAAGAGATCAAGTGGTTCAAGACCAATTTCGCGTCAGACATTGTCCCGGCGCTGGCCGGAACGCCCCTGTCTTTCGACTTGATCTGCGCCATTGCGTTTCAGGAGTCCGGTGAACTCTGGAGCAAACTCCGACTGCACCTGCCGCGTGTGGAGATATTGAGATTGTCTGTCGGCGATACGCTCGACACGCCGAACCGTAGCGCCTTTCCAAAGAACCGGGCCGAACTTGTCGATGCGAACCGCGGTGGGGAAATGTTCGACTTTGCACATGGGCTGCTTGGCGAAATGGCCGAAGCCACCGGTATCGAGGCGTATCAAAGGGTGGCGCGGCGACCGGAGAAGTTCGTCCACGGTTATGGCATCTTCCAATATGATCTGCAGTTTTTCAAAACCGACCCTGATTTTTTCCTCGAGCAGCGTTGGCAGAACATCGACGCCTGCGTTGACAAAATGGTCACGGAGCTCAAGCATGCTCTCCGCCAACTTGACCTTGACGATAAGCAATCGCTGACGGATCTGGAGTCGGCGTTCACTGCAATCGTTTATAATACGGGCTTTGGCAATTTCAGGAAAAGTAAGGGTCTTCAGCAAGGGCATTTCGACGGAACGCATTTTTATGGCGAGAACATCGACCAGTTCATCAAGATCGCGCGGGAGATTCCAAACCCGGCGACAGGGGAGGCTCCTGGCCATATCATGGTCGCCGCCGCGGTCGTTGCTGAACCATCGATTGTAAGCATTGCCAAGGCGGAATTCGATCGGTTCAACGGTATCGATGAAGGCGACGAGCCGCTGCGAGGACACATCGCAGATTATTATGAGGCTGGGGGCGGCAGCCGCGATCTCAATCCCACGCTCAATGACAATGCGTGGTCCGCCGCGTTTCTATCCTTCTGTGTCAAGAAATCAGGTGCGACGCCGCAACAGTTTAAGTTCAATTTGAGTCACAGCGTGTTTGTTCACGCCGCCATCGCAAATGGTGACGCGCATACCGGCGTATTCCGCGGTCATCGTATCACTGAATATGCGCCGCGGCTGGGAGACCTTATTCATCACAATCGGGATGGTGCCACGCTGAGTTTCGACTTTGCCAAGCGGAACACTGGTTACCCTTCGCACAGCGCCATCGTCGTCGGCTTCGAGACACGCAATGGCGTGCGGCATGCCGTGACGATCGGCGGAAACGAGGCCATTCCTCAGGGGACCGGCACAGTCGGAAAAAAGTTCTTCGCGCTGGACGTTAACGGCTTTCTGGATCAATCGGAGATCAGGTCCAAGCTTATCTGCGTTGTCGAGAACCTGCTGGCGGCCGGCGCGCAGGCTGTGGTGCCTGGCGCGTTTGTCGTCCGGGTGCGGACCGACCTCAAACTGCGGGGCGGGCCTGGACCGGAGTTTCCGATCATCAAGGAACTGCTCGACGGCACGCCTCTCAATGTCCTTGAATTCGAGGAAAACACGAGGGGTCGATGGGCGCTCGTAGATCTCGAGGGCGATCGGGTGAAGGATGGGTTTGTATTCGCAAAGTTCATCGAGCCTGCAACGGTGTGAGATGACGCTGTGCGCTCTTCGGCCGCCCGAAGAAGCCTGACGGTATCGGGCCGGATGCATGCGCAGCGCCGAGGGCCTTAGACCATCATATGATTGCGTCCCTTTGTCATAATGAGAGCTGTCGCGTTGCGAGGTGGGGGTTATGCAGATTGCCGATCAGGAGAGGGTTGTTTCAGATCGGATTGGTCCGGTATGCGGAGATCAGGTCAGTGACGAACGGTTTTAGCCAAAGCATATTGCTCGGAGTGGCTCTTCTTGCCACCCAAGCATGTCAGGTGCCGCGGGATACGAGGATCATTGTTCGCGATCCTGATGCGTCTCGCAAAGCTGTTGACATTTGGCTGCGTGAACCTCGCGATCCAGCTCTTGTCCACCTGTCAGACTACGCTCTTCTTGCGGCGGCGGCCTATAATGCGAGGCTGGCAGGGGGCGCCTATTGTCCAAGTGTTGTGGTGCCTCGACACCGTTGGAAACAACTTCCCGACTATTTGGAGAGCGACCCAGTAGTTGAAACTCCCGGCGGCCCTATTAAGATCAGAGGACTTGGCTATCAGCTCTGGCGCGATACGGAGGCAACTGGCCGAATACGGCTAGCGCTTGTTTTCCGGGGGACCGATCTCGGTGATTTCGGAGACTGGATTGCTAACTTGAGGTGGCTGACGCGGCTAAATCCCTTCACACGCGACCAGTATGCCCAGACCCGTGATCTCGTTGAAGCACTGACAAGCCGTGTAGATAAGGACTTCGGCCCGAATGCTGAGATAATAGCAGTTGGGCACTCGCTGGGTGGCGGGCTCGCTCAACAGGCTGCGTACGCCTCCCCGCGCATACACACCGCTTATGCATTTGATTCCTCACCTGTCACAGGCTCGACGAGCGCGGACCCAAGAGTAAGTGCCGCCAACAGAAAAGGCGACGAGATCTTCAGGATCTATGAACGGGGCGAGGTTCTTGCACCCCTCCGTTCAATACAGCGGCAACTAAAACCGATCGGAAAAAACAACCCTAAGGAGACGGAACTCCGGTTTAATTTTCGTTCGACGTTCCGATTGGGTAATCCCGGTTCGGGTCCATTTAGCCAACACAGTATTAATCAGCTTGCCTGCGATATCATCTGTTGGGTCGATATGAAGGGCGATGAAGACCAGTGCGGCCCGGCTGTACCATAACACTGAAATGTATGCGGTTTCTGCAGTGATGCAGGCACGCTCGTGCACCGGCGGACCCACCGAGGAGGAGATTATGACAGCAAGCACCGTGAATGCCGCAGCGCGTCGGCTGATGGATCCTGCCACGTGGCCCGCCGGATGGCTCGTCCTCCTGGGGCTCGCTGCGCTAGTTCTTTGCTTTTGCCTCGCGGCCGCCTCCGGACCGAATGTTGGGGAGGTCACCAGCACGGAATGCGGGCAAGCCGAGACAACAGTCAAACAGAGCCTGACCGAAGCTGAAGCCGCTAACGACCGGGCCGGTATCCTGCGCATCGTGCGCGTGATGCCGGGGGAGACGGAGCCCGGCCGGAATATCTGCGTCCTGGTGGCCGGCGTCGTCTCCAGGGAAACGGTGGAGGAGCGGGGAAACAACGTCAAACTAATGCAGGAAGCGCTGACCGCGAGCCAGGCCAGGCTTACAACGGCAACGGACGAAGGCAAGCCGGCCAGCGAGATCACCCAGTTCCAAAGCGCTATTGACAAGGCGAAGACCGATCTCCGCACGGCGAAGGCCGCGTATGCGAAGCCGCTCGATCCGGTGCCACTCTCTGTCTTTCTCAATGACAAGCTGGCCCCATTTCTCAAAGTGCAGGCGCACGCGACTGACGCAGTGCAGCGGCTCTACTTCCCCCTGTGGACGCCCGAGGACGCGACTGACCCTGCGGCGAAGTTTTGGCAGGAACTATTGAGCGAGGTGGCATTTGCCGAGCCCTTGGGCAAGCGTCAGGTCGATATCGGTCTGTCGCACGCCGGATCGACAGCGTCCATCCCCGAGACCGCCCGGAACGGCACCATTGACCAGATCACGATGTACGTTTTCTCGCTGACCCCGGTGCTCGTCGGATTGCTTGCGTTGGCCCTGTTTACCGCGGCTTTCATCGCATATGCCGCGCGGACGCCGCTCCTCCGCGACAACAGCTTGACCTGCCGAGATCTTTTGTATCGGCTCGAGGCAGTGAAGCTCGAAGAGAAGCGACGGCAGCGCGAGTTCGGCCTCGCCGAGACCGACCTCGCCGCAGCCCCCGGCGACCCGGACAAGTTCGCCGCCTACACCGCCGCACGGAGTGCCCTCGTTGCCGCCAGAGCGGAAAATGGCAGACTAGAGACGGTTCTCGACGTTGACCCTGCGCACAGAAACGCAAGGGTGCAGCGAATGAGGCTGGAACACCTGCTCATCAAGCCGCAGGAGGAGGTCGCGAGGCTGCAGGCCCGACGGAACACGGCGCAGGCAGCCCGCGATGCGGCTGGGAAGACCTTCGACGAGGTAAGCGGCCTGACCGCTGCGCAGGCTGCGCTTGACCAAGCAGAGGCTGCCCTCACTGCCTCGCCCGGTGCCTCGACGCAGGCACGCGACGACGCCAAAGCCGCAAGAGATCGGATCGTCTCGACCAATGAAACTCTGATCAAGGCAACCGAAGCAGAGCTCGAGACTGCAGGCACGGACATCAAGGAAGCTGTATCGGGTATTAGGCAAAAGCAGGCCGGAATTGACCAGGTCGCGCAGCAATTGAAGGACGCCGAGAAAGCTCTAGATGACGCGCAACTTGCAGTCGACCCAGCGGCCAGCAAGGTGGCCGATATCCAGCGGAATTACCCCACATCGCAATTTGCAGACCGAGCCACCGGCCCCTACAGCCTCGGCCGCACCCAGATGGCCTTCTGGCTCTTTCTGGTGATAGCCGGCTATATCTTCATCGCCATGAGCTTCGACCTCTACTACGGCCTCCTCAGCAACGAGATCCTGTGGCTTCTGGGCATCAGCGGGGCGACCGGTCTCGGGTCTGTCCTTATCAATGCCGGTACCGCCGAAGGCCGCACATCTCGCGGCTTCGTTAGCGATGTCCTGAGTGTCGATGGCGCGCCGCAACTGCAGCGTATCCAGGCGATCGCCTGGACTCTGATCCTGGGGGCGCTGTTTGTGTGGACCGTCGCACGCAACTTTCGCCTGCCTGTCTTCGACCCCACGCTGCTCCTGTTGATGGGGCTGGTGAGCGGGCTTTACCTCGGCTTCAAGGCTCAGGAGGAGGCGAAGGGGGAGGCCGCCAAGGGAGACGCAGCCAAGAACGGGAGCAAGAGCGGGGGAACGCCCTGAAGCGACCGACGCACTGGAGGTGGCGCGCGTGGCCCTGCCGCGTGTGTCGGCTCGGGGCCTAACAGCCTATGTTGCCGGAGAAATCATCGGCGACTGGGGTTCCGATGATGAAGAGTGGTGTCATTTTACCGCGCTTGATGCCACCAAGGTCGCGCTAAACGCGCCTTCACCCTAGATGCTAGCATGACACGATCGCAGATTGGATGACTCCGCCGACGACACAACGCTCGCCTCACCACAGGCATAGCCAGGCGTGCAGCCTGGCTGCGATCGCTCCGGACCAGCGCTTTTCCGCCCCGCGTTGGCCGTTGCCTCGACCGCCCCATAGGGCCGGTCATACGTCTCCCACGGATCGACAATGTAGTAACCGGATCATCAGTTCGATTCTCCTCAAGAGCTAGAAGCTCTTCATCTCGACCCCCCTTTTGAAACATCGCGAACTGCGTTGAACGGCAGCCCATTGCAAACGCAGGCGGTAGACACGCGCTCGCAGAGTCGATCGTCAGTCGGGCGGCCGATCTAAATTCGAACCATCCTCACCCGGCGGCTGGCCGGGTTGGGCCTGGGACGGATCAGCACCCGCATGTTTCGGGTAACTCGTTTGCGGTTGGCTGCAGAAGCGGGTTTCGCGTTGCGCTTTCCACCGGCCCCGAAGCGCAGGCACTCCAATCAGATGATGGACGGCATAGGGGTATCGACTCCCTTCATTTCGGTCTCATCGATGTCCGGCGAGCTCGAAGTGTCCCGCGTTGGCCGGCGCAGAAGCTCCACTTGCGAAGTCGGCCCCGCCCTGCGAAGGTGCGAGGTACGTATCGGCCAGCGAGGTAGTCCAGCCTCTGTCCAGCCTGCCTCGCCCTATATAATTATCGAAAAGGGCATTGTGTCGTCGGATCCTGACTCTCCAACGCCCACCTAACGTCCCACGGACCGCAGTCGTTGCTGTTGCTTCCTGACCTGAGCTGCTTTTGACAAAGGGAAGCATGGGGCACGAGGGAGTCGAGCATCCGTTCCGTTGTTCGCGACAGTTGCCATGAAAGCGGTAGATCAAACATCCCGTGATCAGGGTCAAACGCCCGGAAGGCCGTTGTATCCAGATAAATCGGAGCTCTAGGAAGCCCGCATGGCAAATTGCCCCATGACTCACCGATCTCATGGACCAAAATGTCATTCATATTCTGCTTCCACGATCCTCGGATCGAGGTTATGCCCGCGATCACGGTGGCTAGTGAGCCATAAACCTCGGACCGCGTCCTACCTTCAGTCCCGTTAATCTGGATGGCATAAATTTGAAAAGGCTTGGCGAGGCAAGGGACGTCAGCCGTGCTGCGGACACCCTGAGGGCAAGGATCGCGACTACGGGCTTGGTGCAAAGACGTCAGGAGGCTGTAAATTGCGCCCGCCCCGTTGTTGTCGAAATAACCGCCATCCACAAATCGCAGCACCTCAGTTCGCTCAATGTGGTTTTCGCTAGAAGGGGGACCTGGAGGTGATCCCGGCTTCGTGTAAAGTACGGACCTGGCATACGTTCCTTCCGGTGTTACGATGGGGAATCGAGCACTGAGACCCACAGCGGTGCTGACGCGAATATCGTTCGGATAGCTTCCGTGGAGGTCGTTCAGAGAATAATCGGTGGCCGCCTCGTAAAAGTCGCCGACAACACCGAGATTCAATCGGAAAGGTGCGACGCTCACCGGGCCGTAACCCGTCAGATCGTATGTATTCAAAATGAGCGCGGGTGCCATTCCATCTGGCCGCCATGCCTTATGCATGGGGAGGGAAAGTAGGCCGCCGGAGGGTTGCCCTGACCAAAGACGTTCAATTGCGTCATCGAACACGCGGCCCCGATCCAGTGCAGGGATGGAGAAAGGCAGCACCGACGAGAAGAAATCATAAAAGAGAGTGCCCGCCATAAGGGGCGTCAATATCTCCTGTCCAAGAATTTTGGTTGCTCGCTCCTTGAGCCCCTGATCCTTGACGGCGTCGAAATTGCACGCGCTGAGAGGTTGGACAGCTTCCGACGCCAAACTCGCATAAACGGCGGCTCCGAGCGAGCCGCCGGAAACTCCACTGATGGCGAATACATGTGGTCCAAAGCGCGGGCACGTATCCTGTAAAGCTCCCAATACCGCTGCGGTGAAGTATGCAGCGTACAGCCCACCGCCCTCGGCGGTCACAACGAATACGGGGTAGGGGCGATCCTCATAGGCTTCGAGGTCCGGTCGATTGCTCAACCACTCAAGAAAGACGCCGTCAGCTAGAGGATGGTCAGGGGCTGAACCGCCTCCGTCCTTTCGAATTTCATGATTTCTATTCCAGCCCAAAAGGGTAAATGCGAGCCCGCATAGAACAAGCAAAGACAGAATTGGAATACCGGATATCCGACGCAGATGACGGAGGTACATCGATATTGCCGCGATGCAAGCAAGCCATGCCGCAAACACGGAGATCGCCGACACGAAGCCGGGAAACTGCGCGCGTGGTATGACATAGTATATGAAGAGAACAGCCACGACCGCTGGAACGACGATGTTCGATCTATGTCTCGCACCTTTAGTTCGGGAAAGACAAAAAATACCCACCGCCAACGCCAGGGCGAGGCACAATGTGTAGCGCTCAAGCCTGGTCAGCGCCTCAGTTGGATTTCCGTAATCACCTAACTCTGGAGACGCTGTTGCTCTTGCAATTGCAAGAGCGATGCCCACAAGCGGCAAAGCCGACGCGACAGCTATACTTAAATCAATCCACACGGAGCGGAAATCCGTCTGTGAAGGCGTCGTGCGAGCGCCACGTCCTGGTTGCCTTCTAACAGCCTGAACTGTGGCATAAAGCAATTGGGAGGTCGCAAGGCCGAGGATACAATACGTAAAACCTGCAAAAAGTATCCGGCCGAGCGCCAGGTCTAAATCCTCTGCCGCGCTTCGTAAGACCTCAAAAACCGCGTCGCCCAGCAAAACAGGCGCAAACAATCCGATAATGCAAAAAACACAGGGCCAAAAGAACTCTCGAATTGTATGACCGGTAGGAAGCCGCATCTGTTTCAACTTGCTAAGAATTTCCATGATCTCTCCTAAAGCACTTTCCAGCTTAATCATGGCCGATTGGACTAACTCGAAATCTAGCCGATCCGTCTCCCATACGAGAAATCGTCCGGGAGTGATTGCATCGAACCAGAGAAGCCGAAGCCAGCTCCCGCTTGCTCGACTACGCGGTTAGTCGCTGCGTCAACCGCGGTGCCCGGCCTGGGTGTCCAAGGACGAGCCCGGTCGAGATTTCATCGTCCACCAGATCAGAGGCGTATGTCGCGCTCGGAACGGATCTCTGTCACAGCCTTGGTGGTGTCGACCAGGGATTCAGGGCCGACCGGTCGGGTAACTAGCTCGGGACGACTAATGATGTCGGCATCCGAAAGCAGATCGAAATTGAGATCGGTTTTCCGGGCAAGCTCGGCAAGCGACACCTGATAGATACGGAAGGGATCGAGATCGAGGCTCTCAAGATCGTTGAGCAGCTTTTCCTGAGACAGGATGAAAGCTGCACATCGCAACCGATCATCCTTGCCGAGATAGGCGATCATTTTCCAAAATGATCGAGGAATGAGGGCATCCCTGTACTCAATATCTTCCGTTCCGAATACCGGCCCACCAACGACCGAGAGCTTGAGGTCCTTGAGGTCGGCCTGGTCAAAAACGAGATTCTCGAGCTCACCCCACAGCCCCTTTCTGGATGACTGGTTGAAACGCTCGTGCTGCGGCGCAATATTGGTGAAATAGTACGAATCCCGATTGGCCTGTTCCGCTTCCGCAACGGGTCCCCAGCAGACGTCGGCGCGGCGCGCAATATGTCCACGGTCGACGCGGTTCTCGAGATAAAGCGCATCTCCGAATTGGTATTTGGCATCGATCCTCGGATCGATCGAAAAGCCGCGGCGTGGCAGTGCCACCATCCTCGAGCCATCTATGTTCCAGGCGACATAGCGCGCCATCCGGCGCTTTGCGCTCAGGCAGACCGAAAAATGCGTGTAGGGTATCGTTTGGCCTCGTCCGAAATTGACAGCGTCACGCTTCTGCGCGGCAGACAGGCCTGGCTCCGGGACGGCTGCTCCAAGAAAACCCGCATCGTAGCCTCGTCGAGCCACGATACTCTGGATCTGGACTGCGGTGGGCGCCGTGGTCAGTGGCTCCAGGACGAAATCGAGTTTCTTCTGGATGGAGGCTGGGTAGCAGGCGAGCGCGTGCTCGTCGCTCGTGCCATTGGTCTCCCCAGCAAAATGGAGGCCGGCAAAAATGTCGGTGGCCTTGCCTTTGTCGAAGATGAGCCACGCCGATCCGGAATCGCCGCCCTTGCTGATCTCGCCGTCTGCGGGAACGTCCTGAGGATCGGGACCGATTTCAAAGCAGCCGATCGCCTGTTCGCCCGCGGGGATGCCGTAGTTGATCTTGGCCATGACGTCGACGCGACGCACGACGCCTCTGGTTACTGCGGTCGTCCGCCCGGATTTGACCACCTTGTCGCCGAGTGCGACGCGCGCCATTCGAGCCGGCACCACATTGAGTTCGAAAACCGAGCGGTCATACCCGCGTTGCTGAACTTTTGATAGCGCGCAATCGCCGGCCGCGCCCAAATGGCTGCGGAGCAGGGTTCCCGCGACGTTGAGCGTGATATTGTTGTCATCGTAGGGCCCGGGCTGAACGATCTGTCTCCGATCTTTCCGACGTTGCCGTTGAGAACATGCCAATTGGACAGCACGCAGGGCGCTCCGGTCGCGCGATCGAAAACGATCAAGCCAAGCGTCCCAGCAGTTTCAGCGGTATGCGCGATGCTGACACCTGGCCGGATCGGATCGAGCCTCTGGCGGCGCAGATCAATTTGTTCCTCTGCGACAATTTCGAACGACGGACGGAAGGCGCGCTGCAAGACATCCGTCGGGACCATCTGCCCTTCGACCTCGATTGCCTCAGGAATGCGGCGGCTGCCGAGTGATTCAATCGCAGAATCTCCCTTGGTGCCGACCGTGAATTGAATGCAGATCGGGCCGTCCCCATTCTTCAGGCCGATCCCTACCGATGTGACGTTGGGATCCTGCAGATAGTCAGCGCCTTTGGCGCGGATGTGTCTGCGTAACGCCTCTTCGGAAATCCCCCCCGTTGATTGCCGGCTTCCACGAGTAACCTTTGCCATGACTTGCCTCCCAAAGTGTTGGTTGCAGATGTATTCGCGCTGCGGCATCAATCCGGGTCGCGTAGAAGGTCGTAGGAATTGCGAATGACCCGGTAGGAGCCGAGCTTTTGTATGATCGCCTCCATATCGCGAAGATCCGTATCGTCCTGCCGGTTGCCATGGCGGGGCAGGTGAGCTGTGGATTGTTCCAGGCGCCGCGGACTGCGTGCCACAAGAAGTTGCGCAAGCGATGGCGCCGCGGCGCAAGCATCGCGATGATCTGTGAAGGCAGAACCCGAATTGCCATGACCCCTCCGGACAAGACATAGGTAAGACTGCTTGAAGGCGTATAATCTGACGGCTATCTATAAATCGCGGTAGCCCGACCGCAGATCGTTGCCGAACGACCAAGTCTACCCTGCCGCTCCAGCCATTTTAGCGTACTTTTTTCTTGCAAAAGCTCTGAGCGAGCATTCCCCAGAATGCAACCGAAAGTCAAGGCCGCAACCGACGTTGGCATCATCAAGGGCTGAAAAGCCTGATCACTCGGCACCGCGGCCAGCGTCATAAGTGCCGAGCGCATTCAGAAGCACGTCCTCATCTGGATCGACAAGATTCTGCAGATCTGCCCAGAAGCGTTGCGCACGCCGATCGTCCGACAGGAAGCCACCAAGTAAGGGAAGCGATCAGAACGTGGTCGGCGTCGAACTCGTCGTTCGAAATCCCCTTCGGCTTCAAAGTTCGGATCCCATAGGAGCGCGCTAACTTCCGTTCCTTTTGGAGGTCGTCCGATGACGACGATGAAGCCAGATGCCACCCGGCCAGATCGATCAAAGCGTCAACCGGATAGGGCTTTTGCAACCAACCGATCGGCGACGCTGCCGCACCTCTTGCGCGTTTCGGCGTTAGCATGGGCGGAGGCGAAGATCGATCGGAGGTCGAGGGTAGCATGGAGATGTCATGGCCCCCGAGCTTCTGAAGCAAGCAGGAGCCGCGTACGAGGGGTTCACGGAAGTTGCCTGCGTGTCAGTACGTACCAGTATCAATTACCGGAAGTCGTTGCACGAGAGCGCCAGTCAGTGGGCTCGCGGTTGGCGATACAAGAAGCCGAGACACGAGATTTTCGAGCGCGCTTCTGCCTTGCAGGTCCAATGCTTTCCCGAGCATGTCCAAAAGCTTGTTCTTGTTGTCGTATAGAAGGAGAAGTTGCTCGAAGTCCCGCGCCGCCAAGACGCCCTGATATTTTGAGTGAAAATCAGAATAGATCGAGGAGGGGTCGGTTTTAGCCGTAAGCTCAGCGTAAATGCGCGACAACTCATTGATGTTCTTGGCTTTCGCGCCGACTGATTTACCGGATTGCCAGATAACATTGCTGGTGTGTCTCAGGCTAACGCGGTCCGCGTCGCGTCCTGCCGCTTCAAAGACGTCACTCGTCAGCGTGTCAAAGCGGCGCGTCGCCTCACGTTTGTCGAGCTTGAGTTCCTCGGCCAACGCAAAGAAAACTTCGGGCGCGAGAAGCAAGTTTTCGACCTCGTGAACGGGAAGTGTAAAAATCCCCTCCTCAAGAGCACCGTCCGCCGCTGGATGGCGATTGTCGCGATCCACCAAACCGGCACAATGCAGCCAATGCAACTCCTCCTGCTTGCGGAAGCTGCGGACAAACTGGATCACCTGGCCGCAAGATCCGGACGGGATGACGGTGAAATTGCCATAGATCGCCCTATAGATCGTCTCGTCCAGGCCGCCTTGTTTCCCTTCAACAAACAGGATTGGTTTGCGGCTTCCGACCATCCGCACAAGAAGATCGCGCGGGAGCTCAGTCGCCGAGGGCAAGGGCTCGATCGTCCACATTGCCGGCGTGTCCTCCTCAAGCCGAGTTCGTGTGCGAACAAGCACCTCCTTATAGGTCGCCGGCACATAGTTTAGAACGGCATATAGTTGAGCGCTGCGACGGGACGCCGCGAAATCGATGTCATGTGTCACATAGAGAAAAGAGCAGTCCGGTCGGGCGCGCTCGACAAGGTCCCATAACCGCACAAGCAGCGAGCGGTTCATGTGCAGTTCGGGTTCGTCAACAATCAGAAGGCTATCGGTCTCGATCAGTAGGACCTGACCGAGAATATAGAGAACAAGCCTCTCTCCATCGCTCATCGCGGACGCTTCGTATGACTCGCCATCGCCATCGAGCCTGACCGCCCGGACGGTGGCTTCCGAAAACAGAAGGCTTTGGCTGGGGATCAACTCATGCCAAAGCTCTTGAAGTCTGTCGATCACGGTAACCGGTCGAATGGAATTTTTCCGCCCCTTCGATTTTTCGTGCGCAAGTTCCAATGCCCGGAGGCGTTCGGCAAAGAGGGCGACAAGTACTTCATCGTAATTATGCTCCATTGATCCCGGCGAGGCCTGGACGCGCCGGCTGTCACGGCGAAGCAAGCCGATGGCTCGTTCGTACCTTTCCGAAAAAACTTCATCCGGGAGCTCAAGTGAGCGTTGTGCCCCGATACGATAAGAGGCTCCTGTCTCCTCAAGATTATCGATGTGGATGCCAAGGCGACTCTTTCCAGTACCGTTAGGTCCGAGGAGGATGATAGGCCTTCCAGGAGCAGGCTCGATGCTGCATTCACCAGTCGGCGTGAGGGATACCAATAGACATGGATTACTCTGGTTTTCGGTGTGACAAGCAACCCATACCCCGCAAGCAAGCGTGCAGGAGCTACGTAGCGCAACTATCTCCGCGATTTTTGCACCGGGGTTGGGAGCCGATCGTCAATTTCTGACCGCGCCTTTGAAAACTTGATTCAACGCTGTGCAACAATATGAAGCAGGCGCCACCATGACGCCTGCTCATGGCTTCAATCATCCATCTCGAGAGTGCGATATTCGCCGCTCTCACTGTCGTAGACTTCCACTTCAACGGATCCACCGGAACGTTGAATGCTTTGGACGTCAACGTCGCGGTATTCACCGGACCCGTGGTCGTAGATCTCAATAGTCTGGCCGGATCTAACAAGATTACCTTTACCGATCTCGACTGAGGCCCCCGTTTCGTTATCGACGCCATCCCAGCCAAGGCAAATATTGCTCGAGGCGAAAAACATTCCAATCAGTGCAAGAGTTCTCAATGGCAATGGTAGCCCCCGGTCTTGTGATTGGTATGGCACCCGTTCCCGTCAGTTCCGCCGCCGTGTGCGGTAGCCGAACTTGCTGATAGCGTAAAGGCAAGAAAGAGCGAATAGATTAATTTCATAAGACCCCCCTGAACGGCAACAGGTGTTCACTCCGCTGAAGTAAAGCGGCGTTGCCGTGCGAAATTTGCTTCCACCCGATGGATGTTTAACCGCTGATGCGTCTCTTAGTCGAGAGTAGGGTCGGACCTTTTCTGCACTTTTAGTTGTATATCCACCAGTATCATTAACCGATTGCTGGTTGCGGAACCTGAAACAGCCCGAGCGCCTGCGATGACCGGACGAATACGCGCGCTCTCTTAAGCCGAACCCTGGTCGGCGATCCATCCCTGGTGGACAAGGCGTTGGCCGGGGCGCGGGCTGGGATGGCATCGTGCGCTATCCAAGGGGCGGCCGCGACCATCGCGGGCGTGCATATTCCCGCGGAGAGCAAGGTGCTGATCGGCTACCGGCGAAGTTGTTCGATCGAAGCCATTTCGACGACCCGGAAATTCCACATCGGACGCGCCGTCAAGGTGGTGTTCGGTACGATCTTCAGCGGTTCCCCACGCTGCGCCTGGTCGTGGCGCTGGAAGAACTCAAGTTGCGCAAGGAGATCATCAATGGCGGGTTCGAGGAGTTCCCGGTGCTCTGGTGATGCGCGGACACCACCGGGATCCGTGATCTTTTCCGCAATTTGCCGGCCCGCCTGGCGCGCACTGGACAATTAGTCAACTATGAGGTCATCGGAGCCCGGAACGACTCCGTTCGACCGTCATCCCAGTCCCAGCCGACCGCCGCGACGAAACGGCGAACGCTCGTTACCCGGGGACATCGTAATCGCAACGACTATTCACTTACGCGCTATCGGGTCCACGGTTTCCAAGGGTACCCGTGGGAGTTCTTGAGCCGGTTCTAGCATTTTTGGTTGTCCACGATGATCGGATGTTCTTCAGCGCACACCAAGTTGCGCTGTGTAACTGCAATCTGGGTACTGCGTGCACCCCATAAAGCGGTCTCCGGTCTTGCTCTTTCTTTCGATGACATGCCCGACATGGCATGTTGGACATTGAGGCAGCGCCTCGCCGTCAATTGTCTCCAGTCGGAAGTTGCCACCGGCGATGTTTGCCAACTCGTGAATGTAACGTGATGGCTGCCGATCGTTCATCAGCAGGAAGACACCTCGGCTTGCCCGCGTTAGCGCGACGTAAAACAAACGCCGTTCCTCAGCGTATTCGAAGGTCTCTGGCTGCGGCATGACGAGGTTTAGAAGCTCGTCATCTTCAATTCGGCTGGGAACACCATATTCACCCTCGCTGACATCTAGCAGGATTGTGTAATCCGCCTCCAGCCCCTTCGCGCGATGAAATGACAAACCCGATACCTCGATGTTTTCAAACCGGGGGAGCCCGCCGGCAAACGGATCAAGCAGGTTATACCGCCAAAGCACCATGACCTTCAGCCGGGCAGCGCTGCTCGTGCGCCATTGGCTTGCGATCCCGCCGAGAAACCGGTCAAGCCGGTCCAGGAGCCGCAGGCTGGCCTTACCGAAGTCGGGCTTGCCTTGCTCGCCCGTTATCGGAATTGCTCTGATGGATCGCGCAATCGCCGGTCTGGCCGAGCGAACTGCCTTTCTCAGCTGAGCGGGGTTTCGCTGTATGAAGTTTGCGGCAGCATCGGCGATCACCTGATTGCATCGGTAGGTCGTCTCGAGCCTGCCTTGCCAGCTTGCGCCGAAATTTTCCTCGAATTGCGTGAATATGCTGATATCAGAGCCGGCAAAGCGATAAATCGATTGCCAGTCGTCTCCGACCGCAAAGATCTTCGAGAATGGCTTCTGGTGCTTCAGTGCTTTAATCAGATTGGCGCGGGAATCTGAGATATCTTGGAATTCGTCGACGAGGATGAGGGAGTAGGGGCTCTTATACCGGGCCTCTTCCACCAAACGGGTCGCGTTGGCGATCATGGCATCAAAGTCGATGCGTTTGTCATCAATTAGTTTTTTCGAGTAGGCCTCGGTAATCTTCCAGATTGCCTGCGCGAACGCCTTGGCACGCTTCTTGTCGTGAAGGGAATTTGCGCGCACCAAGAGCATTTCCAATGTCAGATCGCCAGCACGGATATGCTTGATGCAGATGGCGATCAGCTTCTGGAAGTGTTTGATAACGACCGGTTCGACCGCCTTCAGGATTTCCTCAAGGCTGCGTTGATGGAACTGAATTTCTCGTTTTGCAAGCTCGGCCTCGAGTTGAAGAAGAAGCGTTCCGTCGTTTGCCTGGGCCGATTTCGTCGTGAAAACGTCAAGCTCTGCGCGGTTGTAGGCCGCCAGCTTGCTATCGGCATGTTCCACATAGTTGGCAAATGGCGAGGATCCGGCGCTATCGATGGCAAGATGTTCATGGATGGTGTTGCTTGCCGGATAATAGAAGTCGGGATGCACATATCTGATCGTCCCGTCTTCGTCTTCCGTGTCGATTTGGCGCTCGTATTGGAACTCGACCGTGTTGAGCCACAGCCAGTTCGCTATCGTCTGCTCTTGCAAAGATCTGACATAGATCCCGCCAAATGCGCCGATAGACGCGTCGCCACCACGCCGGCGCGCCGAGATGTAGCGGTTGTAGTCCGCATCGCTGTCAAAAACGGACGCTGGAATATCGGCTTGCGGATATAGCACGAGAAGGTCAATCCAGACCTTGGCAAAGCCCGCGTCCGATTGCATCAAGTCTTCGATGATCTTTGCGATGACCCGTGCTTCGCCAGTAGGGTGGTCCACCCAATTCGCCAATTGCGGTGGCCTGGCCTCCACCAGTTCGATGATACCCCGACCGAGAGCGTGGAACGTCGTGACCTTGCACTGCAGATCCGCTGGCTGGACGCCAAGCTGCTGCGCAATTCGTTCCCTCAGCTCTTCAGCTGCGGCCCGATTGTAGGCGAGGACAAGGATTTCCTCCGGTTGATACAGTCCCTTGTCCAGCACATAAGCGACCTTGCCGACCATCGTCGCCGACTTGCCTGACCCTGCGGACGCGATGAGGAGATTGCTGTCCTCAAGGCGAATACAGGACTCCCTCTGTTGGTCGGACAATGATCGGCCATCGAGATCGTCAAAGAAGGGGGCGTATCTGGTGAGCTCGGTCGCAACAAATTCATTATTGTACTGATGGCGCCGGTCGGGGTCGGTCAGGAAAAACAGGGACCGTGGAAGATCGGCTTCCATGGCCGCGGTTAAGCCGTCGGCGTCGAACAAGGGATGGGAGAGTGCTGCGGCGGCCGGGCCAGAAACACTCGCGATGGCTTGCGCCAGATCTGCCTGTGCGAGGTATTGCCGCTTCCCCTCGATCAATGGCTCGAGTTTCGCATCGACCTCTTTCAAAACCTCTTGATCCGACCGGATCAGTTCGAGCAGGTAGCGATTGATGAACCTGTGAAGGTCCGTCGCGAGCCGAGTAGCGGCGTCCTCGCCGAGGCACGACAGAGTTTCGACATGACTGCATGTGCGGATTTCGACCGTGTGCCAAAGCAGCGCCTTTTTGATACCGATGGCGGTAATGTCCAGGCATAGCAGTTCGGCCCGCGTTCCGGTGTGGAGTTCGACGGAAGCCGAGGTCGCCGTCGGTAGCCGGAGCTTCCATCTGCCGGAGGGAAACAGACGGGCGAAAAGGCCGGGCCGATAGGTGGTGTAGCGGTTGAAAATCACGGGTCGGCCATCGCGCGAATTGTCATTTCAGTTGGGTTCCCGCGATCATGGGCGCTTTTCTCAGCCGCTGGCATTGGCCTTGTCTTGGATTTTTGCGCATCGAGCGAGGAGTTCGTCGAAGGTCTCGGCCTGATCGAGAAGGAGGCCGTCATCCAGCATTCGGGCGTAGTCCTGTTCGAGTTCTGCCCTCCCTGCGCCGGAGGGCGTCAGCTGAAGCCCAGCGCCCACTGCTGCTTCGTAGTCGATCGGCGTTTTGTCAGCCGCCTTCTCAGCGAAGAACATCGATTTGTGCTGCGCCACCGACTTGGCCAGCTCGCGATCAGCGATTGCGCTGTCGGCGATGCCTATTTCGTCGAGACGAACGATATCGTGCCAGTGTCGTGAAAATCGCTCTCCGCGGAGCCGTTCCTGCAGACAGAAAACGTGGATTGCCGTCGCCTTTTCCCAGAACGTGCGTTCGGCATGCATGACCCGCGGCCTTGCGGTGGGAAACTGGATACCATCGACAAGGCCAGCAGCGTCGCATGAAATGTCACGAACGCTTGCCGGTTCTCCGGTCGACCGAGCCCCGAGCTCCAAGATGACGCTCGGCGCGACATAGCCGGATCCTCCAGCAACTGCTTCGTAGTCGATGAAGAGCTTGTCGCCGTCGACACGGACGGTGGCTGGAAGCGACTGGGCGTCGATCGCATCGACAATGAGCGGGCTCACGGTCTCCGATACCCAGGTCGGCAAACGCTTGCGGACTTCGCTCGACCAGCGCTTTTCCTCGCTTCTGGTTTCCGGCAACGCCTGCTCGTTCTCGCCGACGAGATCATGAGGGAGTTCGCGGATATCGTAGGTCAGGTCGACATCTTCCGAAAACCTACGGATGGCGTTGTAGGCTTTCGAGAGGGACGTGCCGCCCTTGAAGACAAGGTGGTCGCCAAGCGCCGTTCCGTAAAGGGTCTGCAGTGCCCACACGACCCACGCGTCCTTTTCCAGGAGGTGGATAGGCCGCCTGGCTTTCTCCGCTGCGATCGCAAGGACTTCGCGTCGATCTTCTCGGGACAGTCGTAAAAACTGTTCAGCCATGAGCGGCCTTTCCTACACTGCGGGCAAGCCAGGTGGGAAACTGAGGGGCGGCGGCAACGAGTTCGCCGAACGCCTCTGCGGAGAGCTTCCGCTTGATGCTCGGAAGAGCCTCGTCGGCCTTTTCCGGACCGAGCCAGGCCAGCGCGCGGACAGCCAGGCCGGCAGGCTTGTTCGCCAAGGCAAGCTGCCAACGTGGCACGTGCTTCAACTCGACCGTCTGGCTGCCGACAGTCATGGTTCGGCTGCGACCGGATGTGAAGTATATGGACCGGATCGGCACCTGACTAGAAAGCCCGAGTGAGTTTGCAGCCGCAGCGCCATTCGAAACGATGACCTCGCCACGCTGGTGTGCAACGGCTTCGACGGCTTGCTCGACCGTCGGCGGTCGGCTCCCGAAACGGCTCTTGATCGCCTTGAGATAGATCCCACGACCGGCCCGGACGAGCTCGCCGCGTTCATATAGGCGCGACAGTGCCTGGTCTACCGCGGCACGGTTTCCCAAATGCAGGAGGGCCTTTGCGGACAGCGCTGTTCCCTCGGGCAGCTGTTCGGCATAGGCCATGATCTGACTTGTCAGTCGTTGCATATTATTTCTCCTGTCAGAAATATATGCAGCTTTCTGACAGTTTGCAATGTGGTGGCCCGTGCCTTTCTTCAACGAAGGTCTAATTGCTCACCTCGAAGGATCGGCAAGCGCAAGGCCGTGGTCTTTCCTTTGGTCGGCCGACATCGATAGGCCCCTGCGCGGCGGTGGGCTTGTCTTACAGAGTAATACTCCTGGGTTGATCGCGATACAGTGTCGCTCTAACAATCCAGCGCGTACAGACATTTGAGATATAAATTTCGGTGGCCCAGCATGAATATTGACGGATACTTCGAGAAACTGGCCAAACTAGTGCATCACGCCAAAAGTGTCGGTCTAGCCATTCAGGAACTGGTGGAGCAGCGCGAT
This sequence comes from Rhizobium sp. NZLR1b, assembly GCF_019685155.1. Lineage (NCBI taxonomy): Bacteria > Pseudomonadati > Pseudomonadota > Alphaproteobacteria > Hyphomicrobiales > Rhizobiaceae > Rhizobium > Rhizobium sp. NZLR1b. The sequence goes on along the minus strand of NZ_JABDWC010000027.1, from coordinate 45,258 downwards.
CAGCAACTGCTGGTTACACTCCTTTCCTTTCGCGAGAGCATGTTAACTTCGGAGGACGAAAACTGGCTCAGTGGATATCTACCCATCGGCTTTTTCGCCGGTTGGACTCGTCGCGAGCGCCTCGCCGCATTTGCGCTTACCTTTGAGGCGCAGCGTGAGTGGAAAAGGATTGAGGTTCGATCCCTTTGCGAGCCGTACGCCAAAAGCCAGCGACTATTCAAACATGCTCCCCACATGTTCGACGAAATTCGAAAGCGGGTGAACGGCAGGCCGGATCAGGAACTGATCGACGTCTTGGCCACGACGTCCATCGATGGCAGTGAAGTCTATCGCGCCGGCAACGGTTACACGTAACTCTGCCCCTATCTCTCTCCTGAAATAGTGAACTGGGCTCGGGAGGAATGGCCGAGTGCGCCCACTTTCATTCGATTGGATGCAGATTGCTACACGGCGGAACAGCCGCTGCAAAGGCTTTGGGAATCGGCGATGGTTCCAGCGAGCCCGAGCTGGCTGAGCAACTTCGGCCTCCGCAAAGGGATGAAGGACTTCGGATCGTATCAATTGCTTAATAGGCCAATTTCCGACGGACAGGCAGAATATTGGGATTATGACGTTAAAATGGTGCGTCGTCTCGAGGTGTGTGTCGAGCGACGGGAGGAGAACTACCTCACTATGATGATCGAAGAGTTGCCACGCCCCGATGATTCAAGCGGTCTTATGATCGGACGCTGTATTCATCTCGATACTCGTGATCCAGCGTTTACGCCCCTTGGCGAAGTGAAGATGCAGCATCTGGATTTAGCCATTAATGTTTATGAGGACGAGGACCGGAAAAAGAGGTTTGACGGCAGCCTCCAGAATGGCCGCGTTCATGACGCTACCTTTCGAACGCATCTTCTCCGCATCGAAGGAATTCCGTTTTCATCCCTTTTCCTATTCAGCGCAATGTTTCTGGAATCGAAGGTCTTGATTGGCGAGTGGGTCAACGACCTTGTCCGTCCTGAACCATCTACGGACGGCAAAAAGGAGTAATGAGGCGTCGATGACCCGATGGGACGAACCGCCGAACTTTGGGTCAGAAAGAAGTCCTCGCGGAGGAGGAAAGCAGCACGTTGTTGTGAAGCGAGCGGGTAGTCTGAGAGTGGCTAGTCAGGACGAGGGAATTGTTCGTGTTGCGCACACCGCTTCCAGGATAGCTTCAGGCGACTGAGTTTTGGCCATAGTCTTAAAACGCACCCAATAAATGCAATCCTTGAGATCCGTCGACCTGCACCGGATGAAAGGACCAGAAGTCACGGAGGACAGCTGCGTGCGGATGCGCGTAGCCTTTGTGGTCTGGGTCAGATGAGAAAATGCTCGCTTCCGGTTTTAGAAGCGATCCCAAACCTGAGTGCCAGTTACCCTCGGCCCCGTGATGCATGACCTGGAGGATGCCAGCACGTGCAAGTCGGCTTCCGGGTCGATAATGCTTCTCAAAATCGGCGAATTGTTTCCCTGCGCCGAGGGTTCCGTCGCCCGTATACATCTGCGAGAAGCGCGTGCTTCCGGCGAGGGAGCCGAGCGGACGATTGGAGGAGTGCCAAAGCAGGACCGCAGATTGATTGACGGGGCCGGAATAAAGGAAAAGCGAGATAATATTCCGGTTCTTTGATGATTTCCCAAAGTGGGCATCGTAAAGCTTCTTTAGCTTGTCGAGCGTGGCGCTGCGTGTCGTCGGTACGGTCAGGATATCTTGTACCAACTTCGACGCTGCTAACTGGAACCTTTTCGTGGCTTTTGGCAGCATTGACGGGTCGTTATAGGGAAGAAACTCCCAATCGAACGGTACTGATATCGTTCCGCCTCGCTTCAGATAGCGCACATTCGCATTGTCTTGCGCGCAGAATAGCTCATCCTGTGACCCTTCCGGTGGCGTGTCCTCGGGGAACTTGATAGGGGGCTCTTCCGGTCCCTCAAGATCTGGACCCGGTTCGATAGGCGGAGGTGGCAGTTCGTCATCCGGTCCGGAGGCCAGTACAAACACGATTTCGCCTATATCGCCACCGTCCAAGGCTCTGAGATAGCCAACCGGGTCAATGTAGAAGCCAAACTCGGCGTCGTCGGCTGATACGCCTTGCTGAAGCGCCAAGACAAGGCGCTGGAGCGGCGTGAGATAGGGGAGCAAGATCATCCGAATTCGAGATGTCTGCACGAGGCGCGAAAAGCCGCTGATATGATCGCGGTCGAAATGGGAGAGGACGGCCAGATCGAGCCGGTTGAAACCCAGTGCAGAACGCCTGAAATTGCAGGACGCAATGGCATCCGCCAAGAGGCTGTCCTTTGATGTCGTTCCGCAGTCATAGACCCAATTGAAGCGGGGGCCGTTGTCCGCCAAAATTGCACCTGAGGAGAAAAGGCCCTGGCCTACGGGCCACCAATCGAGCAAGAGATATCGTGGGCCATGCCCTCCAAGAGAGGGACCACCAGCAGGCGGCTCGAACAGTGTTGCGTCAGGATAAACGCCAAATTGGCACGCGAGCATAAAGGCGTGCACCGCTGTCTCAGATGCGGGTCTGATCGCGCTAAACCAATGGCCTTTGCGAATCTGCCCGATTAGGCGGTGATTGAGGTCTCGATCCGGATGGGTGAAATAGGCCAGGATTTTCTGATCAGTTGGCCGGGGGCTGAGGTTCAGCATACCCTTTATGACACTGACTTCAGCCTGCGATAGAGACTTCACGGATGCCAAATTTCCCCCCAGGAATGTCGTAGACGACGGTCGTCGCATAATCTAGTTTATGGACTTAAGACATTGATACATAATGATATAATGGTGATTCTAGCCGACATGAACCGTTACGTCATACCCAAGCGATCGAAGGGCTTTGCTGGTCCGCCCATTGCGCGGCGGATATCTGTCCGGCAATGCCCACCCTACAATCTCCCCCAGAGCGCTCACGCCGATCAGTTCGATTTTCCGCTTGGGATCGACAATCGCGTTCCAAAGGCGAACAGGGACGTCTTCAATTCGACCATCATAGAGAATGTAGGATAGAGTCTCCAATGCGGATACCCCACCGCGGTTTGGCGCCCGGTAGATATGTCTCGCCAGGGCATCAACTTTCTCGGATATGTCGTATGGCCGGTCGCCCTTTAGCCCGATAAGTCGATTGGGCGCACGTCGGGCAAACTCCCGCGTTGCGTGGATTTTGCCGAGCACCTGAATGAATTCATTTTCCGTAAGGCGTTTTAGACGGTCTTCCGCAAACGCCCGCTGCAAGGCGGGGGCAGTCTTATTGAGCATCCGGTTCTCGTCTGAACTGTCCGGCCGCTTCTGCCACCATCGAATTGCAGTCTCAACGGCGGTATCTGGATCCAATCTGTTTCTGCCAAAATGCGTCTCGAAGTCTGCTCTCCTGCCGTCGAATGTATGCTGGTAGTAGTGAGCATGGAGGAACTGGTCGGCATGGGCACCCAACGGCGCGGTGGAGCTCACCCAAGACGGCCTGTTTCCGTCAACTGAAATCTTGACGGAGATGTCTCGAATAATTTGAAGAGTGCGGTTCCACTCATTCAGAAACGCTTGCTTGCGCTGCTCACCCGCTGACTTCGCGCTTGAACGTGCCAGCCCGCGGAAATGCGGAACGAGGGTGGTTGCGGTGAACGCTTCATCCGCAGCCTTTTGAGCAATTTTGCGCCTTGTCAGTTCCTTGTTCCTGGCCGAGATAAGATCGAACAGCTCCTGAGTCAACGGGGCAGCATGGGTCTCAATCTCAGCAAAGAATTGCTCCAGCTGAAGATCGTGACCGCTAGCCACCAGCTCGTCCTCGGTGAGGAAAACACCGGCCTCGACGTTATTCCACCACGCGCTTTGGGTAAGGTTTGCAGAGCCGATGTATGCGCCGAAGCCGCGCCACCAGATTACCTTCGGATGGAATTGGCGCACGAGCTTGCACGTATAGCGCCCCGACCTTCGGGAAAGGAAACGTTCGAGAATGAGGATACTCACCGGCACCTGTTCATCAAAACGTCCCCAGAAACGCAGCGGTAGTTTGTTTTCCCAACACCAATCAAAAAGAAGATCGTTTTCCGTGGCGTAAGCGACCGCAGCATCAACCCGATCAGTGTCTTCGACAGCATTCAACAGAATGTTTCGGAGATAGTTGCCGTTGATCCCGTTCAAAAGCAATTCCAAGCGGCGCCCCCTTTTTCTTCGACTGATCTATACTCTTTGAGGTTGTTGCGTCAAAGTCTGGTTCTTCTCCTCCGACAGCGGAAGGCTGCGACGGTGCCCTCGCATCAAATCACGGGAGCCGGGCGCAGACGTGATGCAGAAATACCCTACCCTGATCTGGCGATCTCCAAGCAGCCGTCCAAACCCGCTCTCTTGGCTACGGAGCGCGAGGTTTTTTCAGCGCCTGCCGAGCGTAAGAAGACGCTGATATCGAGGATCCTTCTCGAGCTTTGGTGCGACCTTCTTAATGTGGAAAAGAGCTTTATCGAGGCCACTTGGAACGATCGCTCCGTCATCCCCCGCAACCGACCGATCCATGATCGACAAAAGGGCCGCCGCTTTTTTAGGATCGTTGATAATATTGAAATCACCTCGATCTTCATCCAGGTCGATCACTCCGAAATCATAAAGCGACCAGCAGTCGAAGGGCGTAAGATATGGGAGAACCATTTCGGTTGCTTCGACATAACAGGATGCAGCCTCAGCCGGTAGTCGAGCAAGCCTCTCGGAAACGGCCTTTGAGCTAAGAGTAAGTTCCTTCGGCCACACGTCCGAGAAGACGGAGTTGACGATCTCGAAACGTTCCTCCTCCGTCAAATCATCGTCCGGTGCAAGATACTGCGAAAAGGCACGCACCGCCTCCGTGCGGACTTCATCTGTCCCCAGCCTCAACATCTGTTGGATCAGATCGAGGGACACGGCGGGTTCTGCGTTCTGAACACGATCCGTCAGCGCCGACCAGACGACGCGTTCCGACAGATCCCCTCGAACCTCGCTCGACAAGCGGTCGGATAGAGCTGCTGCCACCAACGACGGGGCGAGTTCTGCCACGACCTCCTTTTGAGGGAGGTGCGCCATCGAAAACGCTTCCCACAAGACGGTGGTTTCCTGGCTTTCAAGTGCGTTGATAAGCGGCTGGAGAAGGAAATCTCTCGACCACTGTTCTGCAGCAGCGATGAAGTAAGCCAGTTCCCTGACGAGAACAAACTGCGCGTGAAGGCGCGCTATCCCGATTGTCTCACTTATTGCTTGGAGCATTTGTGGCCAACGGCCCTGAGACAGTGGATTATCGCCCTTCTTTACTGTCGGGCAGGTTTCGACGAAGGCCAAGGCGAGCTGGCCGGCGGGGGAGTTGAAAGCCTCCTGACTATAACCGGAGCGATCCGCTTTGCTCGAATTCGTTTTCTCGACAGCGAAGGGCCACAACCGAAGCCAGGCATTTTGGAATTCCTCGCGGCTCGTGAGCAATCGATCCCAACTCGTCATGAACGACGCGAGGCCGTCAATGGCCTTAAACAAAACAGTCGCACGTTCGTCGACAATTGAAACACATATGGACAGCGCGATCAGGATCTTATCCTTGTCTTCTTGCGAAGCCGTGTCAGGCGTGGCGTTAAGGTTCGCGGGCCGGTAAGCGTATCCAAGTGCTTGCCACACCTTGGCAGCGACAGCACCCTCAGCCTTCGTCAGAAGACCGAGCACCACAGATGCGTTTTCTGCAATAAATTCCGAAGCGTTCTGACTTTTGTCGTCCCAGCCCGTATCTGCGAGCGATTTCGCCAGCTCGTCCAGGAGTTTGGTTGTCGGGATCGCGTCGAAGGTGTTCTCGACAGTCCTTACGCGATGGATCAGGCGGACACCCTGATTGAAACCGTGTGTCAGTTCAATGGCTGGCAGGTCTCCCGACCGGGTTGCGAAGTCGTCGAGCCATTCCTGACCTTTATCCGTAAGGTTGCCGCCCGCAGCTTGGATTCGTCGAAGCTCCACGAACACGTGGTGGTCCCTGTAACCTGCCCTGTCCGATTTCTCGATCCTGCTGGGAATAAGCTTCGCGGGCTCCCCTCTCAGTATTCGCTGCTCGATGCGATTTTGGTTGTCGGTAGAAAGTGTTGCCCATCGAAGCGCGCGCAACTCAGCGAATTCTGGATATGCGCTCGCCCACCAGAATTCTCGGTCGGAAAGCTCTATGAGGAAAGCTGCGACCTCATCACTGTCAACAAGCGCCGGGTTCCGGGCCGCTGCGGCCCAAAGCCGCCGATAAAGCGTCCAACCTTCCCGGTCCCAATTGTCGATAACCCTACGGGCGGCCTGAAGGTCGAGGCTGCTGAGACGCTCCATCACCGCAAACATCAGCTTGGTCGATGGTGCGAACCCTTCACTATGACGATCCGGCTCACCGCCACCATCCGGATATTGCTCCGGAGGTACGAAATAGGCTCGGTGAATCTGCCAGTTTGTGACGTCCATATCCTTGGAAATTGAACCAATCATATGCCCGAGATTTAGTCCTGCGAGCAGCGCTGCGTTCAAGGCCGTCGCCAATTCGAAAAGGAAGTTGCGATCTTCATTCGCCTGAAGCCCGATGTCGGCCGGCATCAACCGGCTGCCACTGGATATGGACGCATAGATGAGATGCTTGAGATGCCGCGGTCTGGCGGGCTGCGCCTCTCCGGAAAGGGCCCTTAATCGCTTGGACGTATCGATCTGGAGCCACGGCCGAACCGCATCCACAATCAGACGGATCGTCTCTCGCGGGCTACCACCACCCTTTAGCTGCCTACGGATCTCGTACTTTTCCCGGTGCGTTTCGACATCGGGCCTTTCCCAATATTCGAAGACACATCTCCAAGCCAAGCTGTACGGATCGCGAACGGGCTTCGGCTGGTACTCAACCAAATCTCGCAGCGCTTCACGTTCTGCGATCTGATCTGGTTTCAGCTCGATTGCCCACTCGAGAATCGCTGTGTCCTCAAGTCGTCCGTCGGCGAAAGCTCGTGTTGTTAGATTAATCCTACGTTCGGTATCGGTAAGGCTCAATCTAGGCATATCAGCGCCCTTTCCCGGAATCGCGGATAATACGATTCAAGAACGTTAGCCAACGAGGCGACCGGCTGGCGCCAGAGAGGATTCTTGCAAGTTCAGCTTGTTCGCTAGGGTTGGACCTCCGCGCATAATATCTGAGAAATGATTGGGCAGCCAAACCTTCGGTACTGTCGGGGTCGAGGGCAGCGAGTTTCTTTAGGTAGGACTTCGTCCCTTTCTCATTCCGTCGGTCGGGGATGATGTCGGCCCACCGCACCAATAAATCACCCAAGGCCTTATGTTCGTCGATCTTGTCGTAGACGATGGGCGTGATCCCCCGGCTCTGCCATTCGACGGCCATCCGCTCATCACCAGGCTTGCAACCAACGAAAGCGTAACGCCGCTTAAGATCGACAAAGTGCCGCTCGTCAGCAGCGATCGCATTAAGAAGGTAGCGGACAGGTGAATCACTGGCGCTATAACCAACGAGAACGATGTGAAAAATTCTGGCTGCGTCATAAAGGAAAGACGTGATGAGATTGCGCCGGAGATATGAGTCCCCGAAATCCTGATCGGTCAAAATCAGCGCCGACCCCTTCTCCTTACGCCAGCCTAGTTTCCCATGAATATGAAGGATACCGGCAAAGTCTCGGCTGCTGCTGGGATTAGGTATTTCACCTCGAGCGAAGGCTTCATGCTGGACGCGAAGCTTTGAAGCAGCCTCGCTCAGGAGCCTGTCGAAGTTGGTCGTAACGAGGAGCGTCTGACCGTAACGCTGCCCGAGGCGTACCAGCGCGTCATGGACCGGGTTCGGTTCGATCGTCTGCGAAAGAACCGTTGTCGCTGCTTGTCGCATTGTGCTTTCTTTGCTTGGATCTCCGTCTATCCGACGCTCGAGCATGCCAAGAACGACGTCGAATTCGCGCTGGCAGAAAAATTTCAACTCCGTTCTCTGCTCGTGGCTGAGCAGATCGGTCACCTCATACCATTTCGGACCATCTTTTTTGGAGACGGCCTTGATCGCAGACGACATGGACGGATCGACAATGTCGTAGATTTTCGCGACGAGCCCGCCAAAATCGGGGAGCTGGGTCGGTTTCGGGTATGAAGCGCCCGCGCCGACAACAAAAAGAACACGTCCTTGATCCCTTGCAAGAAGAAGGTCTTCGGGCAGGCTGGGAAGGCCAGGCCAAAATATGACTTCGCTAGACATCCCGGCTCCCCTGAATCCACCCTGCGTTGAGACGGAAGGTACATAGTCGCGCTACCACTTGAGCGCTCAGCTTGCAACTGTAACTGGACCGCCCTGGTCACCAGCACGCAACAAATGGCGCGCCGTGCCGACCTGCGGCTTGAGGTTCTCGCCAAACCTGCCGCCGCCAAAATCTCCCCGCCGTCTTCGCCGGCTGCTCGGGCGAGCAAAATTCAGGCGGCGGCAGATCCTCCGTGTGCGCTCCAGCCGCACGCGTCATTCCAATGGGCCCGGGCAACAGAAAGCGAGGGGCAACCGTCCTTTCTGGTCAACGCCCTAGGTGCCGATGGTGGGAACAACACAACGCTCAAACACAAGTGAGTATCTATTCTCCCATACGCGTTTAAGATGTCTTGTAATTATTTAATATTTTTAATTATTTGAGTTTACTAGATAACGCGTCGCTGGTTCGAGTCCCTTCAAGGCGCGCGCAATTTCCGCCGATCGCCATCCATAGCCGTCGATAGCCGCTGAAATTATGAGGGTGCAAAAAGCGGAAGATGGTCCCCTATCGAATACTCTTGTACTCTGCCGCCGAGTACTGGCGGGCGACGCTGCCTCAATCGACGACCGTGCCGAACACGTCGAGTCCGAGTAGCTTTACGTTTTGGAAACATCCCAGCACATCGGTCTGATCAGGAAGATAGCTGAAAAGCCGCTAGAATTTCTAGCGGCCCTTTTGATCGCAGAGGCTTGGGAGTCAAATTACTCTGCGGCGACCTGTTGAGGGCTAAGACGCAGCGCAGCTGCGCGACGGTGGCCTTCCAGTTGCTCGGTGGCACTTTGGCGAATAGCTGCCGGAGCTACGGCAGCGACTCCACGCTCGTCGAGCCACTGGTGCGTGGCAATCTTGACGTATGAGCCAACCCAAAGGCCACCCGTATAGCGACCGGCTGCCATCGTTGGCAGGGTGTGGTTCGTACCGCAGCACTTGTCAGAGTACACAACGCTGGCCAGTTCGCCGATAAAGATCGAACCGTAGTTGCGGAGCTTCTTTGCGGTCGCCTGAGGGTCACGGGTGTGAACCTGAAGATGTTCAGTGGCGATGTAATCGGAGTAGGCGATCATCGTCTCTTCGTCTTCGACGACGGTCACTTCGCCGTAGTCCTTCCACGCAACGCTGGCAACCTGAGCGGTCGTCAAGGTTTCGAGCTGCTTTTCGACTTCCTTGATCGTCTCTTCAGCAAGCTTACGGTCCGTCGTAACCAGCCCTACACGGGTGCGCACGTCATGCTCAGCCTGAGCCAGCATATCGGTCGCGAGGGTTGCGGGGTTGGCGGTCTCGTCAGCGACGATGAAGATTTCGCTTGGGCCTGCAAGCTGGTCGATACCGACCTGACCAAAGACCTGCCGCTTTGCTTCGTTTACAAACGCATTGCCCGGACCGACGATCTTGTCGACGGCAGGAATCGTTTCAGTACCATAGGCCATTGCAGCAATCGCCTGGGCTCCGCCGACGCGGAAGATTCGGTCTGCACCGGCGAGATGGCAGCCGGCAATCATAGCCGGATGGGCATTCGGTGGAAGGCACGCGATGACCTGGTCACACCCGGCGACTTTTGCAGGGACAACCGTCATGACGGGTGCCGAGAGGAGCGGATAGCGACCACCCGGGACATAGCAGCCAACGATTTCTATCGGGATGACGCGATGGCCAAGGTGCAGCCCCGGAAGCGCCTCAATTTCCAGCGGGAGTATCGTGCCCAGCTGCGCTTCGGCGAAGCGACGGACGTTTGCAATGGCAAACTCGGTGTCTTCGCGAGTTTGCGGGTCGAGATCGGCGATAGCCTTGAGCTTCTCTTCGTGAGTAACTTCGAAGTTGGTCACGTTGGCCTTATCGAACGCGACAGAGTATTCGCGAACGGCGGCGTCGCCATGCTTACGGACATTCGCAATTATATCCTTTACGGTCTTTTCGACAGGAGCCGTATCCGAGACAGCATCTCGGGTCGGTTCCTTGACCCGTGTAAACTTACCTTTCAGCGCATCGAGACGCGACGTCATCAAAACCTCCTATGTGGGATGATCCTGATGAGCATCGTGAAACTTTGGCACCCTCGCAATTGCCTACAAACAACGTGTTCATTATTATCACCAACTCAGTAGCCGCTAGCTCCACGAAGGTATCTCGATTGTGGCGAAGGTGGCATGCTCAGGCGGTGCAATAAAGGGGAACGATAATTGCCAAAGATTGGTAGTAAGCTCCGGGAACTGCGCCGCCGCCGCGATCTCGGTGTGAGGGAGTTGGCGGCGCGCTCAGGAATTTCACATTCGACGATTTCGCTTATCGAGCGAGACAAGATGAGCCCTTCAATAGATACGCTCGGCGCGGTATTGGACGCTCTAGGAACGACCCTTCCGGGATTTTTTTCCGATCTCCAATCCAGCCTGCCATATTCTCCATTCTATTCGTCTGCGAACTTGGTGGAGATTGGAAAGGTTGAAACAATTTCATATCGTGTCATCGGCCTCGATCATCCCAATCGACAATTACTAATGTTACACGAGCGCTATGCACCCGGGGCTGACACCGGCGAAGAGTTTACGCATGCGGCACAAGAGGCAGGCATGGTCCTTTCCGGAGTGGTCGAAATCACCGTCGGTAACCAAAAAAAGGTTCTGAAGCCGGGTGACGGCTACTACTTCGATAGTCGCCTTCCACATCGCTTTCGAAACCTACATGATGGACAGAGTGAAATCTTGAGTGCCATTACCCCTCCGACATACTAACTTTGCTGTCATCTATTGCTGGTGAGTATAGTCACCGGGGGCGTTATCCCTGCTTCCCTAAGTCGCAAAACCTGCTTTGCTAGGTCGATAACTAAAAGGGGGAGCGTCCTATGGTTCTTTGCAAAGCTACTTTCATCGCGTCAACTGTTCTCGCGGCTAGCGGTTTCCATAGCCGCGTGATCTGACAAGTGTATCCCGGGGCGAGAACATCCAAAAGGCACGGCGCAAGATCTTCTTCGCGCCGGCTCGTGCAGTTTCCCCTTCGCCACTTCGATGGACGAGACCGTGCTGACCTTGTTCTTTGCGGGGCCGCTGACCTTGTTCTTTGCGGGGCCAAGGCAAAGAACATCGGCGCGCCAAATGTTCTCGACAACTCGAGAAAATATCGGTCCCGCGAACGCGGCTGCAGGGTTTCTTTTTATCGTGGGAACGATGCTCATCGCGGGACCGGCATCGCCGGCTCAAAAGAATACCAAGCGAGCCTAGCAGAACATAGCTTCCCGGCGGAGCGTCTTTTCTCTCCGGAAAGCTCAAAAAGACGGCCAAAGGCCAGCAGTACTCTCCAACGCCGTTGGAAAGTTTGGTGTTGAGCGCCCGTACTGGGCCAATCGATGAAAAGGGGAATAGCAATGTTTAAGAGACTTATTGCTTCGGCGCTGGTGGCGTCGTCTGTAGCTAGTTCTGCGATGCCGGCAAATGCAGCAGAAGATGGCGTCACGCTCGGTTTCGCTGTGGCGTTCACGGGTTGGGAAGCAGCTTACGATGGTGAAGCCACTAAGATGGCTCAGCTGTGGATCGAGCAGCAGAATGCAAAGGGCGGGCTTCTCGGCCAACCGATCAAGCAAATTCAGCAAGATACGAAGTCCGACCGCGTCGAAGGTGCCAAAGCGGGCCAGGCGATGGTTCAGGGTGGCGCAGATGTTGTCCTGGTAACGGCTGATTACGACTACGGCGCTCCAGCAGCTCTCCAGGCTCAGAAGGCTGGCCTAATCTCCGTGTTCCTAGGAGCATCTGATCCCAAGGCCGGTGTCGCTGGCGTTGGTAAGCTTTCCTTCACCGCCAACAATGCTGGCCAGGTTGAAGGCGCGACAATGGCCGAATGGGGTATCAACAGGCGTGGCTTCAAGAAGGGCTACGTGCTCGTAGACAACCTCCTCGAGTACAACAAGTCTTCCTGCGCTGGTTACGAATGGGCGTTCCCACTTCACGGCGGTACGATCATGGCGAAGGACGAGTTTAAGAACGGTGACGCCTCCATCAGTTCGCAGGTCACTCGACTTGCCAATGCTGTGCGCGACGAAGGCGTTGACAACGTGATGCTGTGCTCAGTCACCCCTGGCGGCGCAAGCGCGATCAAGCAGATCCGAGCTGCTGGAATCAACATTCCGATCTTGAGCAACACCGGCATGGATGGCCTTTATTGGAATAGCGCCGTTCCTGACCTCAAAGACTTCTACGTGCCTGTCCAAGCGGTCTTCTCCGGCGATCCGCGTGCAGAGGTTGAGGCACTGACGAAGGCGTATGAAGCAAAGTACGGCAGCCGCCCTGCGACGCAATATGCTTACCCGATCTATGCGTGGCTCGACCTTTACGCCAAGGCAGTAACGAAGGTGGGTTCGACCGATGCCGAAAAGGTTGTTGTCGAGATGAACAGCTACAAGGATACTCCGACGGTTCTTGGTACGCGCTCGTTCTCTGACCTTATTCACATCCAGACGCAAATCCCGATGTTCGTTACCGAGATCAAGGACGGCAAACAGAACGTCATTGAGGAAGTGAAGATAAGCCAAGATATTCCAAACGACGTTCTCTACCGCCTGAAGAAGTAAAGGCGTAGAACTGGGCACGCCGGTTAACTGGCGTGCCCCTACAAAAAAAGGGGAATATCATGGCTGACATTTTGTCGCTTCACTCAGGCAATGACGCTGCTACGCCCACCGCTAGCGGCTTGGTTGCAAGGAATCTGACCGTTCGTTTCCAGGGTCTTGCGGCAATTTCAGATGTTTCACTTCACGTGGGTAACCGGGAAATCTTTGGCCTGATTGGACCGAACGGTGCCGGAAAGACCACGCTGGTAAATTGTCTCACGGGGTTTCAGACCCCGACAGAAGGAGCGATTTTTCTTCATGGTTCGGACACAGCTGGTTGGCGAGCCGACCGGTTTCGCCTTGAGGGCATCGCGCGTACTTTCCAGTCGGGGCGGTTGTTCAACGACTTGAGCGTTCTCGAAAACGTAGAGGTCACTGGCCTTGGGCTTGGCCTGGCACGAAATCCAGCGCGTGCGGCAAGTTATGAGCTGCTCGAATGGATTGGCATCGCAGATAAGGCCTCCATCGCAGCCGGAGCTTTAGCCTACACCGATCAGCGCCGATTGAGCATCGTGCGCGCCCTCGCCGTCGCCCCCAAATTCATTCTCCTCGACGAACCAGCAGCTGGCATGTCGGACGCGGAAGCTGACGAACTCGTACATCACATTGCCGAAATCCCTGATCGCTTCGGATGCGGGGTCCTGTTGATCGAACATAACATGCACGTCGTGATGAGCATTTGTCACCGCGTGCACGTCCTCGACGGGGGCAAAACCCTGGCGGTCGGTACGCCGGATGAAATCAAACGACATGAGGGCGTTCTCGCCGCCTACCTCGGCATGGAGGCCTGACCCGATGTCAAACACCATCCTATCGCTATCCCACATTACAGTCCGATATGGACAGATGACCGCGTTGCGAGATGCTTCGATCCATGTCGATAAGGGCGAGGTCGTGTGCATAATCGGCCCCAATGGAGCGGGTAAGTCCACTATGCTCGCAGCCGCCGCTGGCGGCGCACCGGTTGTCTCTGGCAACATTCAGTTCAATGACAAAGCGATCACCGGAGTGGCTCCGGAAAAGATTGCTCGCCTCGGAATTTCCCTGGTGCCTGAGGGACGACATGTCTTCGGCTCGTTGACTGTGGAAGAGAACCTTCAGATCGCTGGATACATCCAGAAGGACAGCAGTCAGGCCAAGCAGGACGTCGAACGGGTGCTGACATATTTCCCCGGTCTTCGAGAGCGCCTGAAGTTTCCGGCTGGCCGCCTTTCTGGTGGTGAGCAGCAGATGTTGGCAATCGGACGGGCACTCATGACCCGTGCAAAACTGATCATGGTCGATGAGCCTTCGCTGGGTCTGGCCCCGAAAATCATCGACCAAATCTATCAAATCCTGCTGGATATCCGCCGCACGGAGGGTCTCACCCTCCTGATCAACGAGCAAAGTTCCAACCGCATTCTCAAGCATGCCGACCGCATCTACGTGTTGCGTGGCGGAGTGATCCAACTTGAGGGCAGGGCGGCTGATCTCGCGGACGGCGAAGCTATCCGTGAAGCCTACTTCGGCTTCCAGCACTCTGACGCTCGGGAGACACAACAATGATCAATTTCATTCAGAACATGGTTGATGCCCTAAGCCTGGGCAGCATCTACGCTCTTGTGGCGCTGGGTATCGGTCTTCTGTTCGGCATTCTTCGGCTCATCAACTTCGCACATGGCGATCTGATCACTATCGGTGGCTATAGCCTGATCGTGCCATCCGCAGATGTTACCTCCCAGATGCTCATCGGAAACTGGAGCTGGTGGACGCTGCTTCCGTCGGTCTGCCTGATCGTTGTGATCGTCGCCCTGCTCACAGACGCACTGGTATTCCGACCCCTTCGGCGCGCGAACGCGACAACTCTGATGATCGGATCATTCGCCTTGAGCTACATCATCCAGAATGGTCTCCTTCTGGTCTACAGCTCACGTGCCAAGGCCGTCGATCTCTGGCCGTCGTTGAACACTCAGATCGAACTGGGCGCTGTTCGCCTGCCGGTCCTTCAGCTTACCACCATCGGGACGACATTGGTATTGATGGTTGCCCTGATCGCTTTCCTGCGCGGCACTCGATACGGCGTCCAGATGCGAGCAGCCGCAGAAGATTTCCGCATGGCCCAGTATCTTGGTGTGAACGGCAACTTCGTAATCGGGATGGCATTCGCAGTAACTGGTATCCTGGCAACGGCAGTCTCACTTCTCTACGTCACTCAGACTGGCTCTCTAAGCCATACCATGGGCGTTCCACTGGCACTCTTCGGGTTCGTGGCCGTCGTCATCGGAGGAATGGGAAGCTTGGTTGGAGCGGTTGTCGGTGGTTTCTTGGTCGGCATTCTGCTGGTGATGCTGCAAGCCTACTTACCTGCCGATCTTCGTGGCTTCCGAGATGCTTTTGCCTTCGGCATCCTTGTCCTCGTCCTGCTCGGTCGTCCTTCGGGTCTCTTGCCATCCAGAAACATCATTGAGCGAGTTTGAGCCATGAAGGGACACACAAATCTTTCGCTTTTCGGCCAGCATTCTTCAGCAGTCGTGCTGTCGTTGGCCGTCGCAGCAATCGCACTTGTCACCACGCTCGTTGGCGATGAGGCCATTGTAACCTCCGTCACAGAAATGCTGATCAGAATGACGCTGGTGGTCGGCCTTTACATCTTCATTGGTAACTCAGGGATCACTTCATTCGGTCACGTCGCGTTCTCCTGCTTAGGCGCATACGCGGTCGGCTGGGCGACTGCAGAACCGATGTTCAAGCAAATGATGCTGTCGGGGCTTCCGATGTTCCTGCAGGAAAACCAGTATCCATTCTGGATGGCAATGGTCGGTTCGGCTATACTACCTGCTATCGTTGCGCTCTTGTTCGGCCTGGCCATAATGAGGTTGAACGGGATCGCGGCATCGATTGCGACATTCGCCTTCCTCATCATCGTGAACAGCGTTTTTGCCAATTGGGATAGCGTCACCGCCGGTGTCAGCTCAATCATCGGCATTCCGACGGTCGTGGGTCCTTGGGTAGCAACTGGTGGGGCAATTTTCGCAATTCTGGTCGCCAACCTGTTTCAGACCTCGCGATTTGGCATCATGCTGCGAGCCTGCCGGGACGATGAGGTTGCTGCCAAAGCTTCCGGCGTTCGCGTGGTACGGGTTCGACTAACTGCTTTCGTACTGAGCGCTGCCGTAGCCGGTGTCTCTGGCGGGCTTTACGCCCAGTTCCTCGGAATTCTGGCTATCGATGCTTTTTACCTCAACCTGACATTTATCTCCTTGGCGATGCTCGTCGTCGGTGGAGTGGGCAGCCTGTCCGGGGCGGTATCCGGAGTAGTCGTCGTGACGGTGATCGTCGAGGTTCTCCGGTTTCTGGAACGGGGTTTTACGCTCGGCAGCACTTCAATTGCCCTGCCGCCCGGCAGCCAGGAGATCGGTCTTGGCATCATCATGGCTTTGATTCTGATCTTCAGACCCGGTGGCATCGCTGGTGGACGCGAACTTTTCGCCCTGACCGGCAGGAAGCGCCACTCGGAAAAATTATTAGCGGATGCCAGTCAAACGGCGACTGCCACACACTGACAGCTTGGATTTATCGCACGCGGCAATCGCTCTAGGGCGATATTTCGTGAAGGCCTTTGTTGGCGGCGCTGCCGCACGTGAATTTGACGGAGAACCCAATGACATATCGTATTTCGGTCGATACCGGCGGCACCTTCACTGACGTGGTGGTATCGGACCCCGAAGGCAATCTGACCATCGGTAAATCGCTGACCACGCCGGATCGAGCGTTCGAAGGCGTCAGCAACTCAATCGCCAACGCAGCGGAGCAGCTCGGCAAGACTCTGATCCAGCTGCTTGCGGAAACTTCGCTGTTCATCTACGGCACCACGCGCGCCACGAACGCGATTGTTACCCGCCAGGGTGCAAAGACCGCGTTCCTGACGACGGATGGTTTCCCGGATGTTTTGGTGTTCAAGGAAGGTGGAAAGCGCAACCCCCACGACTTCAGTGTCGATTTCCCGGAACCGTACATTCCTCGTCGCCGGACCTTTGAAATCGACGAGCGGATGAGTTCGGAAGGTACCGTAAGCCGTCCCCTCAACGAAGCTCACGCCGTCAAGGTGTTGCTGCAGTTGAAGGAGGAGGGCTACGAGGCCATTGCTGTGAGCCTGATCTGGTCCGTGGCGAACCCTGCGCACGAACGGCGCATTGGCGAATTGATTGAGCAACACCTTCCGGGTTTGCCATATACATTGTCGCACCAGTTGATCCCTATTGTTCGTGAGTATCGTCGCGCTTCCGCCACTTCAATCGACGCGTCGCTGAAGCCCCTGATGCAACAGCATCTCCGTCGCCTGAACAGCGATTTGCGCGAAGCGGGTTACGAAGGAGACGTCCTAGTCTCGACCTCAATTGGCGGCTGCAACCAGATTTCCGACGTCATCAGCAAGCCAATCCAGCTCGCGAAGTCCGGTCCCTCGATGGCACCGGTAGCCTCCCGTGCGTTCAGCACCATCGAGAACTGCGGCGGCGACATCATCGTCTGCGATACCGGCGGAACGACCTTCGACGTCGGTCTCGTCCGAGAGAATCAGCTCGTCTACTCGCGTGACACCTGGCTGGGTGGAGAATGGACCGGTCATCTCCTCGGAATCTCCTCCGTCGATATCCGCTCCGTAGGCGCTGGCGGTGGTTCCATTGCCTGGATCGATGACGGTGGCCTTCTGCGCGTCGGTCCTCACTCGGCTGGCTCGGTTCCGGGGCCGGCTTGCTACGGACGCGGGGGTCAGAAGCCTACGGTATCGGACGCCGCCTGTGTGCTGGGATATTTCAACCCTGATTACTTTCTGGGTGGTCGGATGACGCTCGACAACGAAGCCGCCCGCAAAGCTGTGGAAACGGTTGCGACAAGCATTGGTCGGTCCATTGAAGAAGCCGCATACGGCATCCTGAGCCTGGCTTCGGAAGTAATGATCAAGGCGATCCACGACATCACCATCGGGCAGGGTATCAATCCGCGCGAAAGTGTCATTCTTGCCGGGGGCGGGGCCGCTGGCGTCAACATCATGCTGATTGCAAAGGAGTTGGGCTGCAACAACGTGCTGCTCCCGAAGCAGGCATCTGCCTTGTCAGCGTCCGGTATGCACTTCGCGAACATTCTGACGGAGGAGTCTGTTACCCACTTCACGACAAGCGCCAACTTCGACAGCGCCGGTCTGGCTAACACATTGCAGGGTCTGACCGAGAAGCTTGACGCCTTCTACGCCGGTCTGACGAACCTACCGCAAGGCACCAAGCACCGCATTGAGTATTTCGTCGAAGCTCGTTACGCGAGCCAGGTTTGGGAAATCTCGACACCGGTGGTCGATCCCGACTTGTCGTCTGACGAGGCGAGGAACGCACTCATCGAGAGCTTCCACCGCACACACGAGCGTCTCTTTGAAATGCGCGACGAAGGGAGCTCCATCGAATTCATCAGCTGGAAGGCCCGCTTGAGCGTCGAAACGGGCATCTCGCAGACAGCCAAAGAGCCGGTCGGATACTCGGAGAGTTTCTCCGGTCCGGAAATGTACCGCAACTGCTTTTTCGGTTCCGGTAATCCAGCCAGGACCAGGATTCATCAGGGCGACAACATTAAGCCCGGCATGATCTTCTATGGACCATGCATTATCGAAGAGCCCACGACAACCGTCGTTGTGTTCCCTGACATGACCGCCCGCGTAACGGCCAATGGCCATTATCTTCTCACGTTCTGACCGAGGCCTGATATGACCGACACTAATAACTCTAAGCTCGATACCGTCCTAACGGCAGTTCTAGCCAACCGGGTCGATGGCATCGTCCGAGAAATGACCAATACGATGCTGAAGACGGCACGGTCCGCCGTCATCAACTCCGCCCGTGACTTCTCGTGCGCTATCGTGACCGCCACGAACGAGTTATTCGCCAGCGCTGAGGGCCTCCCGATCCACATTTTCGGAACAGACTTGCAGACCAAAGTAATGTGCGACAATCACCCGGACATCGCCGAGGGCGACTGCTTTCTGCATAACGACCCATATTCCGGCAATACGCACGCCGCCGACCACGCTTTCATGGTGCCTGTGTTCTTCGAGGGCGAGCACCATTTTACAGCAGTCGCAAAGGCTCACCAGGCCGATTGCGGCAACAGCCTACCGACGACCTACATGTCGATGGCTAAGGACGTTTACGAAGAAGGGGCGTTGATTTTCCCGGCCGTACGCATCCAGCGCGATTACAAGATGGTGGGCGACGTCGTGAATATGATGCAGAAGCGCATCCGGGTTCCATCGCAGTGGTACGGTGACTTCATGGCCGGGATTAGTTCTGCTCGCATCGCTGAGCGTCGTCTGAAAGAGATGTGCGCAAAGTACGGCAAGGAAACGATCAAGACTTTTATCACATCCTGGCTTAATTATTCGGAGCAGCGCATGGTCAACGCCGTCCGTTCTCTTCCAGCGGCTAAACTTGAAAATCATGGCCGACATGACAGCATGCCATTCCTTCCTGAAGGTATCCCGCTCCAGGTGAAGGTCACGGTCGATCCGGACTCGGCCTACATCGACATTGACCTTCGCGACAATATAGACAACGTCGATTGCGGTCTCAACCAGAGCGAAGCCACAGCGACCTCCGCCGTCTTGGCCGGTCTGTTCAACAGCTTGAACAGCGACGTTCCGCAAAATGCGGGTTCATTCCGTCGCGTTCGCGTCCATCTCCGCGAAGGTGCGGTGGCTGGCATCCCGAAGTTCCCGCATTCCTGCTCGGTCGCGACAACCAACGTGTCGGACCGTATGATCAATCTCACGGGGGCGGCATTCGCTCAGCTTGGGGATGGGCAGGGGTTGGCCGAAGGGGCGGTTGGCCCAGGCATCGGTATGGCGGTCGTATCCGGTCGAGACCCGCGCTTTAATGGTGCTCCGTTCATCAACCAAATCCATCTCAACATTAACGGAGGTCCGGCGTCTCCAAAGGCCGATGGTTGGATAACCTACGGCATCCCGGTCGTTGCAGGTCTAATGTATCGAGATTCTATCGAGATCGACGAACTGAAGCATCCGCTGGAAGTTCGGCGTCTGGCTCTTCTCCCTGGCACGGGCGGGGCAGGGCGCTTCCGTGGAGCGCCGAGCGCTGAAATCGAATTCGGGATTAAATCAGACGCGATGACAGTGATGTACCCTGGCGATGGTCAGGAAGAACCACCAAAGGGCGTGCGGGGTGGTCTCGATGGTGCCCGTGCAGAACGCTTCGTCATCCGTAAGAACGGTGAGAGCACCAAGCTGCCTAACGCAGCTCGCATCGAGCTGGCTCCAGGTGATGCCGTTCGCGGAATCGATTGCTCCGGCGGCGGGTACGGTTCGCCGTTGGAACGTGATCCCGAGCGCGTGCTGAACGATGTCCTCGAACGGTACGAGACCGAGGAGAGGGCTGCCGACGTCTATGGGGTCATCTTCGACAGCTATCCCGTCCGCGATGGTTCCAAAGTTGATGTGAAGGCCACCGGCGAGAAACGACGTGCTCTGGCGACCATCTGAGAACAACCTTCATCACTTCCCTGGCCCGCACACTAAGCGGCGGGCCTTCTTCGCCGCGCCTTCGGGCGCGGCTTTTTCAATGGCCGAGAGGTAACGATGCATTCTTCAAGCAAAAATACTCAGGTCGGAAAAGACGCCGCACTCAATGAAGACAGAGCGCCTGATGGACTGAGGGCTAATTATGGTCCAATTGGAATTAAGGCTGTAGCGGCCGCCTGTGTGGGTAGAAAAGCCACCAAGCCGGGCGGGGAGATCAAAAAGCTTACTGTGCAGCACCTGAGGTCGCTTGATGATCGCGCAGATCATCAGGAGTGACGCTTGAGAGCCGGTGGTTATAGGTAGGCGCTGGAACTCAACCAGGAGGGTGGCTAAGAGTGATGCTCTCGAACGGCATGAAAAATCGAGCAGCGGATAAGCTATCCCGGAATAAAACTGTGGTGTCACTATCCATTCCGCCCATGTCAACATGCGGTTCAGCGTGACGAAGAAGTCCTTCCAAATCTCACGTCGAAGACGTTTAGGCTGAACCGCCAGCATAGGCGATCGAGGACATCGGGCCCACCAATTCCTTTGGCGGGCCATCTACGAAGTCAATACCGTGCTCCACGGGACAAATGACGACAGGTTTTATTGGGAGGATTGTGAAGGGGCGAAGGTTGCCCATGCGTTCCCGCGGCTGTTCAACGGCTATGAGCGGCGGGTGGCCGATCGCAGACTCGCGACAATTCCCCTACTGCCTAAGAGCGCGTCACGGGCATCACACTGAACGGCCGTCAGTCTCATGTGCGCGACAGTCAGGAATTCGAATGTCGCCATCTCAATGACTGGGTCCGTCATCGCGGTTCTCAAGCACGATCTCGGGCAGCCCTCCAACTCGACAGACAAGCCGCGACTGCCCAGATGTCAGCGTTTGAGTAGCCGAGCCGCGGGGCTTCGACCCCGCTTTTCTCTAAACACCATGCGACGTGTTTTGGCAAAGAAAAAAGGGCCGACGGAAAACCGCGGCCCATGAGTGTGAAGGTCATGCACCTCCCCGACCGAGAGATATGACAATGTCTAGCTTTTTTCGTCATCCCAAAGACGCGGTCGTTCCCGACTCTGTATTGCCTGCCAATTGCAACGCTTTCGCTCGCCGCATGATTTAGGCGGTTGCCGTTACGCCGAGCGCCGCGCCAGCCATGAACCGGGAGCCAAAATCACCAGGCAAAGCTGGCGCGTGGCTCATTGGTGCTATCGGTGCCTAAAAGAGCAACTACGGTCTATTGCATATCAGACATCACAGAAGGGGCTGTGTATGCAGGTCAAGTCCCAAGCTGTTTCCCCTTATCCACCGGTGTGACCTCCCAATCTATTAAGTCGATAGAACGCCGAAGGATCGCTTCAGCCCCAGTGAGATCGGCCGAGCTGGCGATAATATGTCCAATTATATCCGAGCAATCGCCTCTCCGGACAAGGGAAACACCGGGCTCAACATAGAAGGCGACCTCAGCGATTCCTGGTACAGCGGCGGCAAGGTCGATACCGCGGATGTGGGCTAGCGTGCCGTCGCAATCGGGCGCTAAAAATTGGGCTACCGAAGCGCGGGATTGTCTTATGGGGTGATCAGACTCTTCTCCAATCACGCACTTGATATGCTGCTCAATGATGTCCACACCGTGGGCAAGCTGAATCAGCCGTGGAGTGGTCCACCCTGGAAGACGTGGATTGACTTCCATTATGACGGGGCCGCTTTCGGTCCAAAGCAATTCGATGTTGGCTGGGCCCCAGCCAAGACCTAGTGCTTGCAGGCATCGTAACGAGATATCCGAAATTTGATCATACTGTTCCTCGGTCAGCTGGGCCGGGAAAATACTCTGGTAGGGGACAAAATGCGGCGGGGGACCGAAGTAGCCGGAACCGACGGCAACAACCTCATTCCCCATTGTTACGACGTCGTAGAAAGGGCCTTGTGCGAATTCCTCGACAAGAATCGTTTGCGAAGAACGCCGTGGGATCGTCTCTCCTAGCAGGTAGGCCGTATGTTCGGCGAGCTCGCCCGCATCGCGGCATAACCGTACGCCGCTGCTGCCGTTGCCCATTGCTGGCTTAACAATAACCGGCAGCCCTATGTCGGTGGCTGCCATATTCACGCTTTTTGCACTAGTTGCCCGCCGGAAACCTGGAACCGGTAAACCGGATTGCATGAGGAGTTGACGTTGAGCGAGTTTGTCAGAGCACCGTTCGATACATTCAGGATCAGGGCCCGGCAGATTGAAGTGTCGGCATAGTTTTCCGACGGTCACATAGATTGATTCGCCGCGAGTGGTAAAACCCGTAATTCCGGCGATATCATAAGTTGCAGCTAGCTTGAGGCATTCATGCAACATCGCATGGAAATCCTCGGTATCAACCGCTATCGCCTCACTGCCTTCCGCAATAATGTAGTGATAGTCGGTTGGGTCAGTGGCCAGCGTAATTGGATGAAGTCCCTGGCGTTGTGCCGCGTGAACATACATTTGACCATTATTCCTCGAACCTTCAACGAGGATGAGTGCTTTTCTTTTCATCGTGGTGACCTTTGACGTGCGAGCTTTATCTGGGCGTCCGCGACGGGTTTCCAAAAAAACCGGTTTCTGCAGCCATTTCTCCGGATGCAGAGGTTCACGTGTACCGATCGAGTCCCTCCGATCATTGAGTGGAATGATTTGCAAGTCTCAGTCATGGTATGCCCCCCGCCAGAAGTCTGGTCTGGATATCGGATTGAAGCTGCGGCAGCTTGGACATAAGATACTTGTTGTTCTCCGCTATACGCTGGAGAAACTGTTGATCGTACATGGTCACATAGTTGAGCCTCGCAACTGCGGCTGCCTGCAACACCGGGATTGACGAGAGATCTATTACAATTAGCGGTGCCAGCCGTAGAAGAGCGTCTTGAAGAACAGCTTGGTATTCTGGGTTTACGTCAGCGGTTGCGATGACAACGGCGGAATGCGGTTCCGGTATGCACCCGATCTCTCCTGGACGCATCATGTCGACTCCTATTTTTAACCTGGAACCGAGACGTTTGCGAAGATTTTTGGGATTCCGCGTAACGACGACAGTTGAGCGAAACATTTTTCCCGGGCCAGTACTGACAAGCTCGCGGCCGAGCATACCGGCGCCGATCACGTAAAGGCGATCAGGTACAACTGAACCCCCAAGCTGCTCCGCGATCATGTCGCAGACAATTCGATCGTAGTTGAATGGTGCCGTGAAGCGCTGCCGCTCGCGTGACCCGCAACTCACGTCAATTGCCAATCGCGAGATGCGGCAAATCCGAAGGTCCGGATCAAGCAGTCCCACAGCTTTCGAAAGTTGCTCTTGAATGTAGGGCTCCCCAAGGATCTGGGATTTGGCACCTGAGGAGATCTCTGCTAATCGCTGGGCGACAGCGTTTGATCCTTCAACAACCTTGTGTGGAAAACCACGGAATACTTCGATGTCCGTGCTTTCGACGTCGAACTTTTCGCCATAAACTTCAACTCGCAAACAAGTCGTCAGCAAAAGAAGTCCACGTCTTGCGAGATCGACACCCATTGGCTTTATTTGCGCAGAGTGCCGCGCCATTTGAAGGGGTGAAGTCATTTCGTAATCTACGTAATGGCCAACAACTTCGTTCATAGCCCTACTCCTGACGTTTGTATGCGGCTTTCGGGTTGTCCGGAATTTCGCGGAAGCCTCCTGTGCACCTCTCCGAGCGGCGACTTGCAGAGCCACCGTGCCGGAATCTTAGGTACCGGATCGCCATTGCGATTGACGGCGAAGCTTTGGCTGGGATCAGCGCGGCGCTGAGGTATTGCGTTATAATCACCCCTCATTTTCGATTGCTGGTCACAACGGTCCTTGTGATCGTCGTGCCAATTGATTGATTCCGAAGAGAGAGGGACCTTAAACTCCGCAACGAGTCGATGCGAAGTTGCAAGGCCGATGCATAGAAGAAGCGTCGGCCGAGCATACCCTCGACGGCAGTGGCTTATGATCGTATTTGTCACCGGGTGGACGCGTATCTGCGCAGTGTCCGGCACTTGTTTGATACAGACCACGATGTGCATAGTTAAGCTCCCAATCAGATTCGGGCATCAGGGACCCGGCTTACTCTGAGCACTACTCGTGCCAATCAGGTTGCGCCGGTAACCTCTAGAGATTGAACGTGTTTCGTTGTCGCTGTAGGGAGGGGTGTTGTAGGGTCGCCGACATGTTCTGTCGTAATTGGCCCCGGCTTTCGCCCGGAGAGTAGCGACGGAGCGTTCGTCATGTCCTGGAGATCAAACCTAGCAGCAGGTATTTTTCCATGCACTTGCGGGAACTGGGAATCATTGCACGTTCAGATATCTGGTCAGCCAGGGCGACGCTGCATATTGAGTTGAATGGTCCTGCGCGACATAACGCACCAAACATCGTCGCAGCCGAAACCCTTCCGCCCGTCGACTGCAGGTACGCGCTTCGCAAATCAATCATGAGCCCGGCATAGACCGACGGATTGAGACGAACCCGGCGGAGATTCTCGACAAGAGGATCTGCGACCTTCCAGCGACGATGGCGCACTGCAGGCGAAGCCTTCCAACGATCGAGCGCGTTGGCGAACCGTCACGGCTGCACCAGATGGCTGTTGCCCGCCTCCCCTGTGAGAGATCCAGGCGAACCGGCCGTTCATTTATCGATACCGGCGCTGGAGCGTGTATTGATCGTAATGGTTTCGATCATTAATGCGCCCGCGCAAGGTGCTCGGGGACGAGTATGTTAATCGGGCTCTCGGCAATGCCGACGATTTCTCCCGCCCTTCCAGTTCTCAGTGAATATTGCTGGGGTGCCGCCTGCTCCGACAATGGCCTCGACCTCAAGCAGCGCAGCCTTGTCAACCTTGGAATGCTCGCGGCCCGCCGACCAGGCAGCGACGCGACGTAGATGGCGGCCGACCGGAGTAGGCCTCGATTGCATGCACCATATATGCCGTGGGCGGTCAGGTACGGCGGCATGCTGAGCGTCAGTTCGGAATCGAGGATCGCCTACTCCTGATGAGGCGCGACGAGATCACGACTTTCCGTTCGGCGGTGTCGCTACGATGGCGATCGGCCCGCCGTGGTCGCCGCCCGCAAAAGCGGCAGCCGCTCGCCGGTGGCAAGGTAGATACCATAGACATCATCAAGCCAACCCGGGGATTTCGAGAGATAGACGACGAGCTTTGCCGTATGCGGCGCGCTGCCGCCGCCGATCGATAGGACAGCTTCGATGCCGCGCTGGCGGCAAAGTTCAGCCGCCGCTCCGATGACATGCGATGGCGGGTAGGTGACCAGGCCGTCGAACACGGTAAGCGCGATATCCCGCGGGAATATACCATCAACCAATGCTGAAGAGCGGTATTAAGCGGAAGCAGCCATGGCCGCATAACTTGAACGAAATGGTCCCGAGTAAATCTGGCGCGGTTCAACCTCACGCAAATGCGGGATGTTCTTGCAACACCTCATTTGCTAGTTTTCCTCTGCCGATGTGATCTTCTTGCTGAGGTCCTTATCCGTCGAGCGCACGTGGATGCGCAAAATACGTGAGTTCACTTGCTTAGCCTCTGGATTCGGAACTCGCCTTTCCTGCAGTCGTCGAGCGCGAAGCCAGCGAGACATAGAACGGGGCGCGGCCCCAAACCTCGAACATGATGTCCATTATCTCTGCATTGGCGCAATTCAGCGATTTCATCGCTTGCTCGTACGACGATCGGCCTACCGCTCCGCTTGAGAGCTCATACAATGATCGGCCTTTGTCCCGCGCTTGCCGGATCGCGTCCGACTCCCAGACGGTTGCTGTCAACAGATCATCCCCCAGGGATTCCCGCAACATTGCGATTGACTTCTGCTGTGAGACGTCACGCGGATCGTGCCTTGTCACCAGATATTTGAAGAAATCATGATTTACGGTCCTCCCAGCCCTTTCGATCAGTGCGACGAAATGCGTGAAAGAGTAGAGGGACGAGGTCATTGACACGATCTCAGGCATCTCAGGGCGGACCGTCACAAGAACGCCGGTTGCTGCTTCATATGCACCCGCGGTCAGAAAGCCTCCATCTCCGCAGGCGAGAACGATCACATCATAATCCGCCTCAACTTCCTTAAGCGCAGACACCATCCTGGCGCTAGCGTCCGGGTACCTCAATTTCTCGCTACGGAAGCGCCGGTCACACTCCTCTTCAAAAAAAGAGAGTTCGGCAGAGCCCGGAACGAGATCAAGACCATCAAAAAGGGTGGGTTGGATTGCTGGCCGCATACTTTCCTGATGCTCGTCAAAGCGTATCGCCGCATAGATGCTCGCATTGTGGACTGGATAACCAAAGTAGTAAAAACCGAACATCTTAGATAACGAGCCGTGCGAATCGAGATCTATAGCGAGGACGCGGAAACCTTGAAGTGCAAGGCCTTGAGCCAGATAAAACGATGTGGTGGTGCTTGCGGGACCGGCGACTACCGAGATGATCTGCAGCTTATCACCCTCGCGTCGCCGCGGGCGAAACTTCAAAGCCTCTTTTGGACGGGCTGAAGCGAGATGATTACGGAGTTCGTTGATCTGTTCCAGTGTATAGGAGCGTCGTCCTGCGGTCCCAAGCTCGGGTGTCGGGCCTTGCCCATCAATTGACAACTGGCGCAGATAGCTACCCGACACACCGAGAATCTCAGCGACCTCGCCCAACGAGAACGAGCGCAAGGTCCTGAGGTCTGGAAGTGGTGCTCTGGCAGCCACGCCCTGCGCCTTTATGGAAGCCCAAATACTATCGCTATGGCGCCGAACGCGCTCCACTATACGCTCTTCATCGTCTGGTTTCTCGGATTGTGGCATAAAAACCTCGTGACGGGTTTTGTAATGAATGACGGTTCTATTACGACATTAGGTAGGCAGCAGTCAATATGCTTCGCCTCATCGCTCTATCGAGACGGCCTTTCGTCAGCCTCATCTGATGTAGTTGTATTGCTCCTCTTCGTGAGAGCGCAGCGAAGCATTTCCTCGGCGACCCGCTTCGGGCTCGGGCGTGGGTCAGTCTTCGAGCGGAAGTATGTTCCTCCATCGCGGGGGCCTTTGCAGGTGAAGCAATCAATCCAGCCGCGCTGACGGTTCTGCTCAACGGCATGACCTATTATGCAAAGACACTGAGCGGCGTGACGCTGCAAGTCGAAGACGCACAGAACGACGTTTCCAAGCAGCAGAGCCAGATCCAGAATTTCATCGCCTCCAAGGTCGATGCAATCATCGTCAACCCTGTCGATACCGATGCGACCACGGCAATGTCGAAGCTCGCAGCCGATGCCGGCATTCCGCTGGTTTACGTCAACCGTCAGCCGGTCAACGTCGACACGCTGCCGGACAAGCAGGCCTTCGTCGCTTCCAACGAGCTGGAATCCGGCACGCTGGAAACCAAGGAAATCTGCCGTATTCTCGGCGGCAAGGGCAAGGCCGTCGTCATCATGGGCGAGCTCTCCAACCAGGCTGCGCGCATGCGGACCCAGGACGTCCATGACGTCATCAAGACCGATGAGTGCAAAGGCATCGAGATCGTCGAAGAGCAGACGGCCAACTGGGATCGTACCCAGGGAGCCGACCTGATGACCAACTGGCTCTCCAGCGGCATCGAGTTCGACGCCGTCATCTCCAACAATGACGAAATGGCGATCGGCGCCATCCAGGCGCTGAAGGCGGCCGGCAAGGATATGAGCAAGGTCGTTGTCGGCGGCGTTGACGCCACGCAGGACGCGCTTGCCGCCATGCAGGCGGGCGATCTTGACGTTACCGTGTTCCAGGATGCCGCCGGCCAGGGCAAGGGCTCGCTCGATGCAGCGCTCAAGCTCGCCAAGGGCGAAAAGATCGAAAAGAAGGTCTACATTCCCTTCCAGCTCGTGACGCCTGCCAACGTCAAGGACTTCGTCGCCAAGAACTGAGACGAGTGCCAAGCAGGATGCGGGCTTTGCCCGCATCATCTTTTCGGGCGATCGAAGTTCCTCAAATCCTTAAAGATGAAGGGCCCTTGAGCTCAGGCTGCTGCGCTTGATCCCTATGCGCCTTTCTCAGGCGATCTCTTCAAGACGACGGCCGATCAACAGCGCCCGGCAGGTTTCTCACAGGCTCTGGCCGAATCTGTGGGCCACGAGCGTATCGCGCCGAGGCAACTCTCGAGTTGTCTGTCCATCGTTCTCCGGTTGGGAATGATCAGTGCATCACTCTCTACGAGCTTCCCTACCGGGGCGAACGCTCCTGCCAGATCAGAAGCTACTTGTCGGCCGTCGTGAGTGTGCGCCGCAGTTGGGAGCTTGGGTTACCTCTCGTCGGCTGCTACGCAAGGGTGTCCGCCCTTCATCGCGTCAGACCTGTACTCTGCTGCACAAACTGGTAGAAAGTGCGCCTGCGGAATTCGAAGAAACTGTCCGTTGCCGGACGCGGTCGGCAGCGGTGGAGCTAGAAAACGGATGCACGTTTTCCGGCTGCCAAAAGGAGCCTTAATCGACATGAACATGGTCTCGAAGATTGCGAAACCCCCAGTTGCCCCGTCCGTTGGCGCTCTGCTTGCAGAAGCTCGCCTGGCTCGTGGCTATTCGCTGAACGACGTCGCAGAAACCACTGGTCTGACTGTGGCAGAGGTGACAGCTCTGGAGAATGACGCGGATTTCGACGCGTCCAGGATTCGAAGGACTGCATCCGCTCTAGGGATTCTAGAAAAGATATGCGATGCGCCGCGCTGACATCGTTGAACAGCTTCTTCCACGGCTGCACCTTTTTCAAGGAAGGTGGGTGCAGCAACTCACGGGGCGCTTCAATGGGATGCTGTTCAACTCGGGCACGGTTTTCAAGGGTAGGGCAGGGAACCTCGGCTGTGATGTTCGGCAACCAGCTGACTCTTCAAGGGGAATGGCGCGGCTGGCGCAGTTCTTTCGCTCGTAAATTCGGCGTGATCGCCTGCAGATCGGCTCCTGACAACGGTCGAGCGACGGCCGGGACGACGCTGGATATTGGGTTGAATGGTCCTGCGCCGCGCGATGGCCTCGGTCGTGGGCCAGCTCGCGCTTGGTGTAGGGGCGCATAATCGTGCGTACGAGCAGATTTCTCCGCGTCGATGCCCGCCTTCTAGGTTCATACGCGCTCGCCCCAGTGTGTGACAAAATCCGCCGTAGATTTGACGGCTCTATATTACCCTGTGCTGCTGCTTGCTCGCAAAGTTAGTGAAGCTTCGCGGGCCTTCTGCGATTTATTGTCCGTCAACATTGCGCATCGCCCGCGCGGAGTCGCCCTGCAGCGATATCAGGAGCTGCAATGCTCGATCGGCTAGGCCCGCCGGCACAAAAATATGGTCGTGGTGATATGCAGCCACCATGTTGCACGGTATGCCAGCTTCTGCGAGACAGGCAGCGACGCCCGCCGTGAGGCCGACGCCATCGAGCGCAGAATTCACATTGAGAGTGATCTGGCGCAACGCAAGTGAAGTTTCGAACCCCGCTCCGTGCGCCTCTCCTTTCTCGAGGACGACTGCCAAGCCTTCTCTTTCATGAAATGTCGCGATCGGGTTTAGATTGTGAACTTTGCTCCCTTCATTGGGTAACGAGCAGAACACATACTCGCCGTCTTCGAGCGAGGGCTTCATATTCGACAGCATCTCGAACTTGTCTCGCAACACAGTAGTCATTATAGCGGTCCCGCTGTCGATAATCATCGTGTCTTAAGGTGGTCAGTCATTGTGTAGGACGGGAACCGGGAGCGAACAAATGAGATTTCCTTAACTGACATAAGGCAGATTGTCGATGTTGGATCGATTCCGTCGCTCAAAGCTTGCGTTGCGAAGGACTTCGACAAGTGCCTGAAGCTGTGATTACAGGTTTTGACCTTGCCCTCAAGTTTTATCCAGTTTTGAGTTCGCTCCAGCGGTTTTTGGTTGCTGTTGTTGGTTCGGTAGCGGCGGGTTGCGGTGCGGAGCCATTTCGGCTGCGCAGCACAGGATAGAATTCCCGGCATTGCAAGTGGCAAACGTTACGCGGCGAAAAACAATCCACGGCGAGGCGCCGAGGCTTTGCGATGCAAGCTCCGTTCGCCGTCGATTCCGGAAAGTGCTCCGCCAATACTGATGACAACGAATGGAACGGCAACAACTGTATGAGCGATGATGACCCTAAGTAGGTATTCGTCAGGCCGAGTCGAGCGAGAAGCACCTGCATCCGAACACCAAGCACCACCGCAGGCACCACCATTGGCAGACGGAAAAGTGTGCGGAATGTCCGCGCAATAAAAGGGTTCGAGCTCGAAGGCCCAAAGAAGCCGCCATTTCAAGTAAGGTGGCTAACAACGTAGTCCCGCCACCAATCATCAGGCTGTTGACGATCGATCGCCGCCACGTGTCCGCCGGAAGCAGTTCCTCAAACCAACGAAGGGAATAGGACGGAACAGGGTAGGTCAGAATTACGCAAAGACCAAGGCGGCCAAACGCCTGCTGGAAGCAAGGATACCTGCCGAAGCGCATCGTCACCGACAAGCTCCGCTCCTATGGAGCGGCACGGCGGCAGGTCATGCCTACTCGACCATCGATCGCACAAGGGGCCCGAACAATCGTGCCGAGAATTCGCATTTGCCGCTGCGAAAACGTCAGCGGATGATGCAACGATTTCGCTCACCGGGTGCGTTGCAACGCTTCACCAACATCTTCTCGGCCGTGCGAAATCTCGTCGTCCCTTCACACCCAACGCGTTCCGCCATCGCGGTTCACCTGCATCGTCTCGATGCGTTCGCCCAACGGAAAATGGCTACTGCAGTGACGGCCTGAGCCCGCATCATACCGCAAACGCACCTAGAGAAGTTAATTTGACATCGCCCTTTTCGCCGATCGCACCTTGGTCGTTGGCACTCTTAGCACGACCCCCGTCAAGGTCCACTCCCTGCCCGCCTCTCACGGCATAGCCGCTGGGACGGGTTAATTGGTTTCTCTGCGTTCCGCGTCCAGCCAGTTTTCGAGCTTCAGTCCGGGATACGCCAGGAAGTCCCGCGTGTTGTTGGTCACCAATACCGTGTCCAGAGCGATCGCATGCGATGCGATCAGTTTGTCGAGATGATCTTTCTTCCGGTCTCTCGTCGCCATTCGAACCGGACCGTAGGCACGCGCTGCTGCGATCCCAAACGGCTCTACCGTGATCAGCTCGGCCAGGGCGGTGAGATTATCAAGTTCTCGTGCCGGATCATCGGATGCGGAAACACCGTACTCGAGTTCCGCGAAGGTGATGGCGGACATCACCACGTCCCCTACATAGCAACTGGCAAAGCGGCGAGCGACCTGCTCCGGCTGGTTTTTCATCAGGTAGATACACATGTTCGTATCGAGCATGTAACGCGCCATCAGATCTTATCCCGCTCCTCTTGCTCATGGGACTCTCTTCCGTTGCGCATGAAATCCGGAGAGAAGCGGGCGAATACATCCAGAACGCCGGCCAGGGAGCGATGCACAGGACGGATGCGAAGCTCGTCGCCGATGCGCTCGATTTCCAACTCAACATCGGTTCGCTCAAACGCCAGTTCCGCCGGTATGCGAACCGCCTGGGAATTTCCATTCTTGAACGCTTTAGTGGTGTGCATGTCATCAACCTTGTGTGTACGTGGATGTACTATATCCTAGGCTTTCCACTTTGTACATCCTTAGTGTGTACGTTTAGCGCTTGGACGGGCGCATCTCGCAACAGGTTGAGGTCGCTCGTGCCGAATCGTGTGCTGGTCCACCCGCCAGCGGGTATTGGCCCATTCGGGTAACAGTTCGTTCCTGTCCCGTCCAAATCTAGACAGACGATTGAGAGCGCGATGCCGCGCTCACATTTGCAAGGAGCATCCGTAGAAGGCGTATGCGCGTCTCACCCGTGACATGCCGCTCTTACGATAGGCCGGTGCTTGCGCCAATGTCGCCGGCAGCCGCGACTTCGACGGCGTAGTGCGAAAGGCGGTGAAATGTTCGCCGCCGATCTGTGTTGTATCGAGATTGCGATTGGCATGACGGGCACCTATGTCGTCGACCGTGACAAAGGGCGGTGTATTGCAGATGTATGGCTGATCTCCGCTTTGCGGCGGATCTCCGCAACCGACATCCTGGCGATCGTTCCTCCTGGCCGAAGGCGAGCCGACGCCGGACCGCGGAGCTCGCTGCGGAAATTGTCTCGCTATGCCCTCTCTAAAAGAAAATTCAATTAGGCACGAAAGGCCTTTCGATGGAGCCGGAAGTTTGTTGGCGCGGCAGCTTTTTGGCTGTTGACGGGCATATAACGATTCTATATCCGTTCCGACGGATTAAAAGCAAAATGCATACATAAGTCCGTCAGGAGGTAAATTTTGCTCATTTTGAGAATCCGCGCATGGTCAAGGGGTCCAACTTCCTTGTCTCGGCGATTGAATGAGGGGGTCGAGTACATCTTTGGCGTCCCCGGCGAGGAAGCCCTCGACGTCGTCGCTCCTGCTCCATCTGCATCAAGTCGGCGCCTTCCTGTCACGATGAGGACACCGGCACTCTCTCAAAAGAAGGATACTGTCACGATGGTCCGTACCCGCAGAAGCCATTTCAGGAGACGAGATCACCGGCGTATATTGTCCCACAGATGGAACGCGCGCCACGTTTTGAACTCGAAGCAACTCGAGCTGATCCTCAACACACTCATTCCTGAACACACCCATTCCTGAACCTTGGAGAATAAAACATGACCTCTAATATAAGTATTGGCTCGCCAGCCCCGTCGATCAACGCGCAGCACTGGCTCCGCGGCGATCCGCTTTCCAACTTCCAGCTCGGCAAGATCTACATCCTCGATTTCTTTTCGACTACCTGCGGATATTGCGGGCCGGTGCTGTCCCACTTGGCGCAGGTGCAGGAGGAATTCAGCGACATGGGAGTTGAACTCATCGGGGTCGCAGCAAATGAGGAAGCTGAAACGGCTAACGAGGCCCTAGCTCAGGTGGACAAATGGGTAACCAAATGGCTCCCGAATACGAAAATTCGGATCGGGTTCGACCACTCAGGCGAAATGGCTAAGCATTGGCTGTTAGCCAGCCTGTCTTTCCATCTTCCACAGGCGTTCATTGTCGGCCGAGACGGCAGCATCGCCTTCATAGGTGATCCGGACATGCCCGTGCTGCAGACCCTGGCGGAGTATAAGGGTGAGCAGGGGTGATGTCAGGTTAACTCGCCATGAAGCGACCGGCTGGTAGTTGATGCCAATGACCCAGCCGAGTATAATGATCAATGTAATAGACATTCCCAAATATTAGCGATCGCTTCTCGCAAAGTATATTTGCCGGAAGGCGATGTTGTCGCCGCTGACCTTCTTCCCTGGGTTGGTGTCCACTTTGTGGGCGGGCACAAAAGCTACATGCTCAACAAAGGTGCAGCGATGCTGACGCGACGGGTAGCGATGCCTCTCTGGAATCCACTGCTTTTAGGAGGCACGCCATGTGTAATGAGTTGATCCTCATCATCGATGACGATCCGGAAACGCGTGCTCTACTAAAATTTTACCTTGAGAGAGAAGGTTATAGAACCGTGGAGGCTTCCGATGGAGAAATAGGCCTTGCGCACCATATGAAGCTGAAACCCGATCTCGTCATGCTCGAAGTCTCGTTACCCCGCCGGAACGGCTTTGAGGTATTGGCTGAAATCAGGCGTCGCGGCGACACGTCGGTGATTGTGGTGACGTGCCGGGACAAGCCTATTGACGAACTGCAGGGCTATCGATGCGGAGCAGATGATTACATTGTCAAACCGTTCGAACCGGACGTAGTGGTAGCCCGTACCACAGCGGTTCTACGGAGGGCCGGTGGTCGCATCGCCAATCTGCCAATCCGCCTTGGAAAACTGACTGTCGACCAGTCAGCACGCGCCGCATGGGTAGATCAACCGACCGGACGAAAAGATCTGCAGCTGACTCAAACGGAGTTCAAGCTTATCGCTCGTCTGGCTCGTTCCCCCGGCCGCGTGTTCGAGCGTGGTGAACTGATTGACGAATGTTTTCCAGACAATGTACCGCTCGACCGGACGATAGATACTCATATGTGCAATCTGAGATACAAACTCGGTGCCGCAGGCGTGCGCGGCATGCTGGTCTCCGTCAGGGGCATTGGATACCGAATGGACAATACAGATGGTTAAATTTAAAGCTAGAAATTTGCAAAAAATGATCGTTCGCGCTCGTGTGCAAAAGCTACAATCTTCTTCACGATACTGGATGAACTGTCTCCGGACGCCTCCGAGTCGCCCTGGACGGTTGTCGCCGCACTCAGTTTAATGGCAATAATCGGTCTTATTCCCGCCGCCGTTGTCGGCCGTCGGCCTAGCCCAAGACATCGTGAGTGCTCTGCCACCCATTCGATAGCCGCCGGTGATTATCCGTGCGTGTCACACCGCCCCCGAACTCGTTCGAGGATGCCTATGCTTTTACCGCCAATATTAACGCGATGGCCGAGCGCCTGGAGGAGTTTCAAGCAGACCTCAGATACTGGAACTCAGCGATTGCGCATGAAGTCCGAACGTCCTCGACCGTGCTATTAGGCAATCTGCGTGGACTTTCGACCGGTGTAATCGAACCAAGCCCGGAGCTATTCGCTCGCATGATTCCCTATCTCGACTATCTTGATTCTATCATCAACGATTTAGAGAATCTTCTTCTAATTGAAATAGGTGGCCTGGCTGATGCCCTCCTTGCGGCAGATCTCAGCAACCAAGACACCTTCATCACCTTGCTTCAGAATGAATGCCTTCTGCGCGTCCGAAAATTGCGATGTCTTCATCGTCTTCCCTTCTTTCCCTGCGAGGAAAATGCACCGGAAAACTCTAACCAAAACTGGTCTAGTTTGAAGGGTTCAGATCAGAACTTCGTCAGCGGTCGGTGATAGCTTGAGCTTGATCACATTGTGGAACAGTGGCGCACATGCGCTATGCAGGCGGCCTCAAAATCTGATTGCCGTAGAGCTTCTTGTAACCCCCATAGCCATCGGTATGCACCACACCACTGGAGTATGCGAATTGGTCAGCCTCAACATTTCCACGTACAAGTTCGAGATTTTCTACCATTTTGATCTTAAGATCATGACGTTTATGAATTGCGAAACCACAAAATACACGCGTCTACAAGAACATCTACCGGATCTATAACATCAGTACCTTTGAATATGTCTCGCGATGCGCTAGACAGCTCACTGCATCCAAGTATAATAGCGTCAGGCTTGAGGCTTCGTGTTCGCGCTACCAGTAATGCCATTTTAAATCTGGCGCGACTTATATTTCCGCTCTTGACGTCATCAATGACCCTTGCTGCGTCTTGTTGGATTGAGTCGACGTCAGGGACGGCGCCCCCCCAGCCTGCAGCTGAATGTCCATATAATTTGCGTTCAATATTTGCTTCCATTCCTAAGACAATTGTTCGCAGGTTATCTATATCCGTGCCGTTATGCTGATGTATAAAGTCGCGGGTAACCTCAACCATACTAATGAAATTTATTGTTAGAGCATTTGCAATATCGGACGACCAAAAATGTGCCGTATTGCAGGGAATGGCTATAGCTCCACATCCAACTTTCTCGAGCCATTGCGCGCGTTCCAGGATTTGCCGTAAAGGCGCGTCGCTGGCGATAGATATTGCGTGTGATCGATCAGAAATGTTGGGAAGTGATAGAGCAATAAATGGGACGTGCTCTCGATCTGTCTCCCCGCCACTCTTTTGAGCCAAAGCCTGCAGAAATTTGGCAGTTGCTAGGCTTTCCATTCCTCCTATCACTCCAAGTGGCTTCTTTAACCCAGTTATATGGGGAGGACAGGCATTTGCTTCCCGTTTTCCGTTAAGCATCAGAAAAACTCATCTTAGGGGAGAGTGGATTCGGTGACACATGAGTGCACCGCGGGCGACTGCAATCGAATTTTTTCTGTTCACTGATCAATCATTGCTGAACGTCCCTTTAGTTGGTCTCGGCAGCAAAAGGCCATGATAGTCATCATCGGTGTCTCCTTGTTGCCGTCTGTATGGGCTTAGTAAGTTCAAGTCGCGTGGAGGTTCGATGGAGCGATCATGGACGCGCGGCCTAAAGGGCGAGCGCATCAAGTTCCGCCGCGCGTTAGGTCACGGCAACAGCACATCGCCGCTTTAGCAGATGCCAGGTGCGGTGACCCGCCGGCTTCCGGGCGGTCGATGACCGCAGCGCAGCAGCGCACAGATCCAGGTCGCGAAGAGCTAGCGATAACGTCGCCCACAGGCACGTCAGGCTTCTCGTGCGCACTAGGAGGTTCGGTTGTGATGCCGTGGTCTGTGGGAGACAGTGCTCCCTGCCTTTAATGCCAATCGTTGAATGTGGGATAAACGAGATCTTCGGTCTGTCCGTCGAAGCCTTTGGTATCGATTTCGGGAGTTGCCGGATCGCTTCGGCTAATTGCGCGTCGGAACTTGCGTGTGGACGGCGCGACGGCGCAGATCCTGACAATCGCCGAGGACAAGGCTTTCACCGACGATGTCCCTTTGTCTGCAGGAGCGACGTACCATCGAGATTTAGACCGGCTCCCGAAGGCTAGCATACCCTTTCCGGCAACTCAGTCGCCTTGCGGACCGCTTGAGCTGATCCTTAGGGCCTCGAGCATACGAGCCAATGGCGAAGGTCGTGGCGCGTTGTCGATTGCTTCTTCCCGTGCGAGGCCACACCGACATGGGGGATCGTTCCTCCTGGCCGAAGACGGGTCTACACCTGACCGGAGCGGATCGTCGAGCTCGCTGCGCCCTCGCGGAGTGAAAACGAGCCGATGTTAGCCGCGGCACCATATTGGACCTCGACATTGCATAAAATAGTCGATATGAGCTCCACATGACGGCATTACACCGTCATTACGATAATAATCCGTCAAGATGGACACGTCGCAATGGCAGCCCGTACCCGCAGAGACTTCTTCAGAAGACGAGATCACCAGCGTTTGTTGTCCAACCGATGGAACGAGCGCCGCCTTTCGATATCGGAGCAACTCGAGCAGATACTTGGCAGGAAGGGCTCATTCCTCGAGCACGGAGCGCTGGCTGAAAGACTGTGGAGAACAAGAAATGACCTCTAGTTTAAATAGCGGCTCTCCAGCCCCGTCTATCAAAGTGCAGCACTGGCTGCGCGGCGATCCGCTTTCCAACTTCAAGCTGGGCAAAATATACATCCCTGTGTTCGTTTCGATTACCTGCAGTGGTTGCGGGCCGGCGCTGGTCCGCCTGGCTCAGTTGCAAGAGCAATACCGGTACATCGGAATTGAGGTCATCGGCATTGTAGCAAATAAGCGGACTGCAACGGTTGACGAGGCCCTAGCTGAGGTGGACGCATGGGTGACCAAATGGCTCCCGAATGCGAACATACGGATCGCGTTCGACTACTCAGGCGAAATGGATAAGCTCTGGATGGATGCCAGTCTGTCTTTCCAGCATCCACAGGCGTTTGTTGTCGACCGAGACGGCAGCATCGCGTTTATCGGCCACCCGGACTCGCTCGAGGACGTTTTGCCAAAAGTGACTGACGGAAGCTGGCGCGCCAGCGCGGAAGCAAAAAATGCCGAAAAGGAGCGGATTGCTGAAGGCGAGATCGATGCAACGGAGAACGCGTTGCGTCGTCGAATTCGGGCGGCGACAGACATTGAGGATTGGAAGTCGGGATGATGTCCCGAGAGGTGGTGTAGCTCGATAGCGGTGGTCATCGGCTTTTTCCGGTAGGGTTGGGTTGTTCAAGCACAACCTGATGGAAAGACCACCGATGACCAATGACATGATGGACCTGCGCTCGCTTGTTGAGAAGAGCGCTGATGCGGATTTACTGCGCGAGATGATTGGCTTTGCGGCCGAGAAGTTAATGGAGCTGGAGGTTGGCGCGAAGACCGGTGCGGCCTACGGCGAGAAGAATGACTTTCGACTTGCTCAGCGTAACGGATATCGCGATCGCGACTGGGAGACCCGAGCTGGAACTGTTGAACTTCGAATTCCAAAGCTACGCACTGGCAGCTATTTCCCGAGCTTTCTGGAGCCGCGCCGCATGGCTGAGAAGGCTCTAACCGCGGTGATCCAGGAAGCCTATATCCAGGGTGTTTCGACCCGCTCGGTCGATGATCTGGTCAAGGCGATGGGCATGAGTGGTATCTCCAAGAGCCAGGTATCTCGGCTTTGCGAAGAGATCGACGACAAGGTGAAGGCCTTCCTTGAGCGTCCGATTGAAGGCGACTGGCCATACCTTTGGATCGATGCGACCTATCTTAAAGTCCGGCGCGGCGGCCGTATTGTGTCTGTCGCGGTTATCATCGCTGTGGGCGTCAACACGGACGGTCGCCGCGAGGTTCTTGGCATGGAAATCGGCACCTCTGAAGCCGAGCCGATCTGGACGGAGTTCTTGCGCAAGCTGACCCGGCGCGGTCTGCGCGGCGTCAAGCTGGTCGTCTCCGACG
The DNA here is from genome assembly GCF_019685155.1 of Rhizobium sp. NZLR1b. Lineage (NCBI taxonomy): Bacteria > Pseudomonadati > Pseudomonadota > Alphaproteobacteria > Hyphomicrobiales > Rhizobiaceae > Rhizobium > Rhizobium sp. NZLR1b. The sequence continues at coordinate 6,429 of NZ_JABDWC010000027.1, read as the reverse complement.
CACACGAAGGCATCAAGGCCGCCGTGTCGAAGGTTCTCTCAGCAACCTGGCAGCGCTGCAGGGTCCACTTCATGCGCAATGCATTGGCTCATGCCGGCAAGAGCGGCCGACGCGTGGTCTCAGCCTTCATTGCAACGGCCTTTGCCCAAGACACGCCGGAAGCCGCCAGCCAACAGTGGCGCAACGTTGCCGATCAGATCAGGCCGAAAGTGCCGAAACTCGCCGGCCTTATGGACAGCGCCGAGGAAGATGTCCTCGCATACATGACCTTTCCTAAGCAGCACTGGACCAAGCTGCACAGCACGAACCCGATTGAGCGATTGAATGGAGAAATCAAGCGAAGGACCGAGGTCGTCGGCATCTTTCCAAACGACGATGCCATCGTCAGACTCGTCGGCGCTCTCCTGCTGGAGCAAAATGATGAGTGGGCTGTTCAGCGCTCGCGCTACATGACACTTGAGACGATCGCCACAATGAGTGATGATCCGCTCATCAACTTGCCCGCGGCAAGTTGACCTGCTCCCGGCCTTGACCGGAAAGCTCGACGATCGAACGAGCTACACCACCTCTCGGGACATCATCGAAGTCGGCGCTCTCGGTAATTGAAGAAAGCATCAACCTTTTCCCGGACAGGATCTCTTTGCGCCAGTCGCAAGTCTCGATGTTGATCGGAGAAATGCGCGACATGGAGGCGGGCTGGATAGCATTAGGGCAATTCGCTCGCGATGCAATTGAACGAAACTCTGAAGATTGGCTTTTCGCGGCGATGGAAGAACTCTTCGGTCCACACTATGATTACTCGGAGCTTCCATTTGCAGAACGCTTGTCGCTGGGCAAGGAGCTCTCCGAACGTATCCTGATACTGTGTGCACAGCAAGATGCGCTCTCACGGGCTGAGTCTTACGAAACGATTGCTTATTACTACAATGAGAGCGGCGATAACGGCCTGGCGGTGGGGTTGATCGAGCTTGCTTTGAATTTGGTAGACGGAGGGCCACTTCCAGACGAAGATAAGCAGGAATGGCTGGCGCATTTGCTGCGGGTCCTGACGGAATATAAGGGCGAGGCGGCTTTTTACGGGGGAATCATGCCTCCGCCGAAGTAGCCTTGAAAGTAGCAACCTGTTGGCGCTGCTCAGGCAGCTCCAACAGGAATTCTGACGAACATTGGAGCAAAACGCATGCAGATCCAACCCGATCGCTCGCTTCTTGCGCGAGCTTCCGCAATGGGTCGTGGCTGTGGACCGGTCCCAGTTCTTCGCGAGAGAACATGGCCATTATTCGAGTGCGCCCTGAAGGTCGTGGGTCTGTTAGCCGAAACGTCAGATGCGGACGGCCTGAAAAAGGAGGCCTTATAGATCTGCTGCTGCCCACCAACTACTAGGGACCGCAGGGCGACGCTCCTATATGCTTCGACAGATCAACGATTCCCGTTGCTGCTGACGCTTGCAAGACGTCCAGTGCTTCATGCCGGTACCTTCCCCCCGCTGTTCGTGCGGTAAAGTATTGCGGGCTGACAATCGCCGCTGAGAAGTCTTCTAAATGCCTCTTAAGTCATTCGCTCCCGGCAGCGCCCGCCGGTCACCTTTCGCCCTTTCACCGCATAGAAGTGTCATCATGTCTGGACAATCATTGCCGACGCTGCCGATGTGGCGCGTCGATAACATCGAGCCCTCACCCGAAATGTTGACGCTATGCGCCAACGGTCCGATCCACCGCGTGCGCTTCCCCTCGGGGCACGAAGGCTGGTGGGTAACAGGCTACGACGAGGCTAAGGCCGTCCTGTCCGATGCGGCCTTTCGGCCCTCGGGAATGCCTCCGGCGGCATTCACCCCGGCCACGGTTATTCTCGGTTCCCCTGGGTGGCTGGGCTCGCACGAGGGCATCGAGCATGCCCGCTTACGCACGATCGTGGCGCCGGCCTTCAGCAGCGGAAGGCTGAAGCTGCTCGCGCAGCAGGTCGAGGCGATCGCCGCACAGTTGTTCGAAACGCTGGCGGCCCAGCCCCAGCCCGCCGACCTGCGCCGTCATCTCTCGTTTCCGCTTCCGGCCATGGTCATCAGCGCGCTGATGGGCGTGCCCTATGAGGATCACGCCTTTTTCGCCAGGCTGTCCGACGAGGTGATGACGCACCAACATGAAAGCGGCCCGCGTAACGCGGCGCGCTCGGCCTGGGAAGAATTGCGCAGCTACATTCGGGGCAAGATACGAGACAAGCGTCAGGATCCGGGTGACAACCTTCTGACGGATCTGCTCACAGCGGTTGACCAGGGCAAGGCGAGCGAGGAAGAGGCGGTCGGCCTGGCGGCCGGCATGCTGGTGGCCGGGCACGAGACAACCGTCGCGCAGATCGAATTCGGCCTGCTGGCCATGTTCCGCCATCCGCAACAGCGTGAACGTCTCGGCAGCGATCCATCCCTGGTTGACAAGGCGGTGGAGGAAATCCTGCGAATGTACCCGCCGGGCTCGGGCTGGGACGGCATCATGCGTTATCCGAGGACCGACGTGACGATCGCGGGCGTGCATATTCCCGCGGAGAGCAAGGTGCTGGTCGGCTTGCCGGCGACGTCATTCGACCCACGCCATTTCGAAGACCCAGAAATCTTCGACATCGGACGCGACAGAAAGCCGCACTTGGCTTTCTCATACGGGCCGCACTACTGCATCGGCGTGGGGCTGGCCAGAGTGGAACTCAAAGTGGTGTTAGGTTCGATCTTCCAGCGCTTTCCTGCTCTACGCCTGGCCGTGGCGCCCGAAGAACTAAAGTTGCGCAAAGAGATTATCACTGGTGGGTTCGAGGAGTTTCCGGTGCTCTGGTGATTCATGGACACCAGCGGGATCGCAACCTTCTTGAAATGCGCAGGAGCTATCGAGACCGCCCTCCATTAGCGGTGGTGATCGGGGCGGATTGCAAGACATGTCGGCCACCCTACAAAACCCCTCCGCATAGCGACAACGAAACATGTGCAATCTCGAAGGCTTAGCCGCACCAAAATCGAGTTGCATCATCACGAGGTAGCCAAGGTTCCGAACAAGACACATGCCGCAGCCACGTTACGCCAGGGAGTGAGGGTTCCGGATATTTTGTCCGCAACGTTCAAAGAGAGTGGCAGCCGGTCGACAGCGCAAGTCGCAGCTTCGGACCTTGTTCACGCCCTCTCCCGCAGCCTTTAGCAGCGCGTTGTTCCATTTTTATGACAGATAAGCTCCGGCTTTAAGATATCGACGCCTCGGCGACGCGGAAATGCATCCGCATCTCGCTGGTCTCGGCTTCACGACCGAGCAGTGCTCGTCGGTCAACGGAGCCGTTGAGGAAGCTGATATCGTCACCACGGTAACGGCAACAGTGCGCGACCATCCTGTCGGACAACCATGTCAGCCTGGCATCCACATGAACGCGGTGGTGGGGATGCCTGGCGAGACGGAACTTAGCAAGGATATCCTCCTGCGCTCGGACATCTTTTTGGAGTATCCGCCACAGAGCCGCATCGAAGGCCAGATCCAGCAGTTGCCGGTCCAGCATCCTCTATCGAACTTTGATGACTGGTAGAGTGGACGGCCGTGGAAGCGCCGACCAGATCACGGTGTTCGACAGCGTCGGCTTCGCCATCGGCGCAGAGATGCAAGGCGGGATGGTGGTTCGAGCGTATGAGGATTTTTGGCCACATAGTGCGGTCGGCAACAAGATACCGACCCCACTGGTGAATTCGGAAAGCCGCGAGCCCGCTTCACGAAATATGCGGGAAAGTCCGAAGAGCCGAGTCGATGTAACGATGCGGGTGCCGCCCATATCTGTGAGGTGCGTGCGCGATCTACGGCCACGAACCAGCGCCAGACGGACCTCATCGGTCACGCCGCAAGCCAGCATCCGACCGGAGGCACTCTCCACGAACAACTGTCCCGAATTACCGCACTATTTAGCATTCGCTTGCATGCGCAGACTGCGATGATACCGTTCGCCGACAACCTGGGGGGATCGCGTATGACAATTGAAGAGCTGATCGATATACAGGAAGCAGGTTCAAGAGCGCGGGTGCTCGGCCTGAAGGCTCACGAGAACCCATACCTCGCCGCCCACAGGACGCCTACTGGTGATGGCAGCGCTCTCGGAGATCGGCTTGCGCGACACGACGCGTGGAAGTTCGGTTGGGAAGCGGAGGACGCTAGCCGCGAAGGAAGGGTTGTTTCGCACTTCCAGGAATTGGCCTCTGCCAAACGGCGTTCGCATGATGCGTAACGTTATTGTGGTGGTTCGCTAGCGACGAGAAGTTTTCAGACCCGTCGCGGCAAAGGATCGGCATTTTTTCACCATCGGGTCGCCGCCGGCTGCCCAACTGCGGTGCAAACTCGCGACGGCCCACAATCAGCTTCCGAATCTGGCAGGAGCGTTCAGCCGGTAGGGAAGCTCCTAGGGAGTGATGCACTGATCATTCCCAAGCGGAGAGCGACGGACAAACATTCGAGAATTGCCTCGGCGCGATACGCTCATGGCCCGCAGGTTGGGCCAGGGCGTTCGAGAAACCTGCGGAGGCCGTTGAGCGGCCGTCGTCTTGAAGGAATCGGCCGAAGAACGGCGCGGCCTGAGCTCATAGTCTTGACGCCTTAAGGATGGTGGAACTCGAACGTCAAACAGGATGCAACCGCGCGTGGCAGCGCACAATGCTGGTGAATGCCTTCCGGGGCACTTGGCGGAGTTCGGTATCGCGACGCGACAGGGCATTGCCGGAGTCGGAATGCTTATGTGACACGGATCAAGCACCGGCACATAGCGCGAGAAGGTGTCGATCACCGTCAGAACCCGCAACTTCTTTCCGGTCGCCAGCTGGTCGTGAACGAAGTCCATGGCCATGCCTCAACCCTCACGCTCTAAGAGCACATGCCCCCGACGGTAGCCGTAGCGCACTCTCGCAGATCTCGCGAATACGCCGTTCCAAGCCGGCCTGATCGGCACGGCGAGAGATGTAGTGTTAGCTTGAACGATCGAAGTTGAGCGTCCAATGACGGCCAAGGGCGTGCGTTATCGACATCATCCGGCCTCCACCCAATTCCTGCTCGCTTAGCGGCTCCGCTCCAATACGGCTATCTGCCTATGCAATCGCTGCCTTGGATCGAACCGGCTCAACGCTGCTTTTCCTTGATTTTCTCCGGAAGAAAGGAAGGCCACTATAATGAGGACAGGTAACCTTAACTATCTCCGCTCTTGCTCCCACTTCGGCTTGCGACGGGGGTGGGAGCTGGCGGCGACACTTGCGGCGAAAGGCTCACCGGCTCGGAAGAAAGGACCTGGCTTGCCGCCAGTGCGGTTTCCAGCTCGCGTTCGTCGTGCGATGAGAGGCCAAGTTTCAGGGCTCGGATCGCGCCGAGGTCCGCTCTCGCAAGGTTCCTCCTGGCCGAGATGGACGAAGCCGCAACCTTCCTCGATCGCAAGCCGCCAGTGGTCGTTGACGATCAGCTCACATCGATTTAGCGCAGACTGCTACTGCGCGACTAATCTCGGTACATAATTCAGCCTCCGGACGATCTTTGATGCGCAACTGTACCAGCTTGATGCCGAGAGGGTACCAGTCGGGCAATCCACTCGGCGCTGTCGACGATCAGGTAAAACGGGTCGCGCTTCAAGTGAACACCGCCTTTCCGATCACCGGCGTGGAGGGTACGGCCATGTCGCGCGGCTCCATCAGTCCGGCGTTAAAGGCTTGATTGCCGGCGGCGATTGCCGCGGCAAAGGCGGCTGCCATCGCGGCGGGATCTGCCGCGCCGGCAACGGCGGTGTTGAGCAGAACCGCATCGAAACCGAGCTCCATGACCGCAGTTGCGTGCGACGGCCGACCGATACCGGCATCGACGATCAGCGACACGTCAGGGAAATGGGCCCGCATTGCTCTGAGCGCCGTGGGATTGAGCGGCCCGGCGGCACTGCCGATCGGTGCGCACCAAGGCATGAGCACCTTGCAGCCGGCGTCCAGCAGTCGTTCGGCCACAACCAGATCGTCCGTCGTGTACGGGAAGACTCCAAAACCTTCACCGACGAGAATGCGAGCCGCCTCGACGAGACCGAAGACATCCGGCTGTAACGTATCATGGTTGCCGATAACCTCGAGCTTGATCCAGTCGGTGGAGAACAGCTCGCGTGCCATCCTTGCCGTCAGCACCGCTTCCGCGACGCTGTGGCAACCTGCGGTGTTGGGTAGGATACGAACGCCGAGCGCGCGGACCATTTCGAAGAAGGTGCCCCCACTGCGGCCGCCAGACATTTCACGACGAAGCGAGACGGTGACGATTTCCTTCGCCGATTGCCTTACAGCCTCGGCGAGGACGGCAGGAGAGGGGTATCGCGCTGTGCCAAGCAGCAGACGGGAGGTAATTTCGGACCCATAAAGCGTCAGCATCAGTCAACCTCCCTGCATCGGCGACAGGATTTCGATTCTGT
>NZ_JABDWC010000026.1:0-98455 GCF_019685155.1 Rhizobium sp. NZLR1b | reverse complement strand
AGGGCAAACCGAAAATGGTCATCCGCATCGCGCTCGCCCGAAAACTCCTGGTCATTCTCAATGCAAAAGCACGAGATGCGCGAAGAGAATTCGAACATGCAACTTGACAGCCCAGATAGTCGCTCATTCCTGTGACAAGCACAGGAATGAGGGAGGGGAGGTGAGACCTCCCATCAACCCTTTCGATAGGCCGATGAATCGAAGCCAGTTTGCAAAGCCCTCAAGGTCGTACCCGGAAAACGGCGCCGGCGGCAACGGCCAGCCAGCCAAGCATCATCGCCCAGCCGCCGGTCGGGGCGGCATAGGGGAAGAGGCTAGAGCCGGTGAAACGCAGAGTGACGAGATCGCCTGCAAAGAGCAGGGTTCCGATGATCATCAGAAAACCGGCCAGCCAGGCGGTTTTGAGCTTGGCGGTGCCGAGAGCCAATGCCAGCAGGGTAGGGGCGTGTGCGAGGCACATGGCGGATGCAGATGCCGCAAGGTTGGCTTCGCCGCCGCCATGGGCGGCAAGGGCGGCGAGCGCCACGCCGGCTACGCCGAACAGACCGGCAAAAAGATAGAGCACCGGCTCCAGACGCGCATTCAAGCTCATGGTCATTCCTTTTCCTGTATGTCAGGGGCCTTGTTCTGCATGTGATAGGCGAGTCTTTCCACCGGCCCCCAGATGAGATCGCGCAGCGCCTGGCTTGATATCGTCTGGTCGAGGGCACGGCGGAAGCAGAGCAGCCACTCGTCGCGCTCGACGGGGCCGATCTTGGCGACGAAATGGCGGCTGCGCAGACGCGGATGGCCGCGCTTGTCGGTATAGAGCGGCGGGCCGCCGAGATAACCGCTCATATATTCGTAGAATTTCTCTTCGCTGCCGGCAAGGCTCGGCGGATGCACGGCGCGCACGTTGCTTGCCTCCGGCAGCCTGTCCATCAGTTCGTAGAAACGCTGCGTCAGCGCCCGCACGACAGGATCGCCGCCGATCGCCTCATATAGAGTGGTGACCTTCTCCGTCACGAAACCATCCCCGATGCCCATCCATTGCCCCGGTCCTTCATGCACCGGGCGGAAAACGATCGCAACTGTCATCAAAGCGACGCGGCAATTCGCGCATATTGCCAGGCGGGCAGGAGTTTCAGCCAATTCATCTTGACAAAACCGTCCAGACGGTATCTTTTGCTCGCATGTCGAACGCTCATCATCGCAAAAAGCAGCCTATCCTCGTGCGCCAGCAGTTGCTGGATGTTGCGGCGCGCCTTGCTGCCAGCGCAGGCATGGCCGCGGTCACGCTCGATGCGGTGTCCGCCGCCTCCAGCGTCAGCAAGGGTGGGCTGCTGCATCACTTCCCGACGAAAAATGCGCTTCTTGATGCACTGTTCGAGAGCCTGCTCGAAAAGTTCGACGCGGATATAGAAGAGCTGATGCGCGGCGATCCGCTGCCGCAGGGACGCTTCACCCGCGCCTATCTCAGAGCGGTATCCGGTATCAAGGATCGTCCAGACGATTCCAGGGGTTGGACGCAGGTGACGATCGCGCTTCTTGCCGAACCCCGGTTGCGCCTTCGATGGCGCCAATGGGTGCAGGCGCGGGCCGAGGAATATATCGGCACCGACTCCTCCCTCGACGCCCAGGTCGTGCGTTTTGCCGCCGACGGGTTGTGGTTCTCAGATACGTTGGAAAGCCATGATATCGACGGCGTTCTGAGGCGGGATCTCATTAATCGCCTTGTCGAACTGACCGGGAAGTAATCCGAAAAGGAATTCGCCATGAGCCAGGCCGCCGTCTACGGGCTGTTGTTTGCCGCCATCGTGCTCGAGGTCATCGGCACGACTGCGCTGCAGCTGTCGCAGCAGTTCACCCGCATCGGGCCGACGGCGCTTGTCGTCGCCTGTTATGCGGCCGCCTTCTATTGCCTGTCGCTGACGCTGAAAAGCATCCCTGTCGGCATTGCTTATGCAATTTGGAGCGCTTTGGGAATCGTGCTGATTTCCTCGGTCGGTCTGGTCTTCTTCAAGCAGCGGCTCGACCTGCCGGCAATCCTCGGGCTCGGGCTGATCATATCGGGCGTCGTCGTCGTCAACCTGTTCTCGAAATCCGTTTCGCATTGATATTGCTGCCATATTGCCGAGTGGAATTTCCGCCTTCTGCCGGTAAATTTTCCCCTTTGTCAAATTCCTGACAAAGGTCTATGTGTTGCTTAGACGTGGAGGAGACGAGGCGCAGCCAGCGCTGCTGTTTTCCAAAGCGCTTTGAATCCTGTCTTTCCCGCCTACCGATACTTCCAGTTTCTACAGGAGCACATCATGGCCATTCGCACCGTCGTCTGGGGAGAGAATATCCACGAGACTACCAACGAAATCGTTCGTGGGATCTATCCCGAAGGCATGCACACGACGATCGCCAACGCGCTGAATACGGATCCCGGTATCTCGGCAACTACGGCAACGCTGCAGGAGCCGGAACACGGCCTCAACGAAGCCCGCCTTGCCGAAACCGATGTGTTGACCTGGTGGGGCCATAAGGATCACGGCGCGGTCTCCGACGTCGTCGTCGAGCGGGTGGCCAGGCGTGTCTGGGAGGGTATGGGCCTCATCGTGCTGCATTCCGGCCATTTCTCCAAGATCTTCAAGCGGCTGATGGGCACGCCCTGCGCGCTGAAGTGGCGCGAAGCGGGCGAGCGCGAGCGTCTATGGACGATCAACCAGCGCCATCCGATCGCAGCGGGCATCGGCGAGCATTTCGAGCTCGAGAACGAAGAAATGTACGGCGAGCAGTTTTCGGTTCCGGAGCCGCTCGAAACGGTGTTCATTTCCTGGTTCCAGGGTGGCGAAGTGTTCCGCTCGGGCCTGACCTGGCGGCGCGGCGCCGGCAACATCTTCTATTTCCGCCCCGGCCACGAGACCTATCCGACCTATCACGACGTCAATATCCAGAAGGTGCTGATCAACGGCGTCAAGTGGGCCTATAACCCTGAGGGATCGTTGACTGGTATTACCGACGCACCAAATGTGCCGGTAGAAAAGGCACTGGAGCCGATCGTCGAACGCGGCCCGAGACTGCACCAGGCCGGCGAAGCCGGTTACCGCTGAGGAGCATCCATGCGACTACTCGTTCTTGGCACGGGGGTGATGGCGAAAAACCAGCTCGCCCGCTTCCCCCTCATCGACGGCGTGACGGTGGTCGGTGCCGTCGACACCGATCCCGAGCGGCTTTCGGCCTTCGCCGACAAGTTCAACATCGAAAAGCGGTTTCTTTCACTGGAGGAGGCGATCGCCTGGGGTGAATTCGACGCGGCGACGAACGTCACGCCCGACCGGATCCATCACCCGACGACGATGGCGTTGATCGCCGCGGGCAAGCATGTGTTCTGCGAAAAGCCGCTGGCGGAGAACTATGCGAAGGCGCTGGAGATGACGGAGGCGGCGGAAAAGGCCGGCGTCATCAACATGGTGAACCTGACCTACCGCAATGTCGCGCCGTTGCAGCGCGCCCGCGAGATGGTGCTCGCCGGCGAGCTCGGCACGATCAGGCACGTGGAAGCCTCCTATCTCCAGAGCTGGCTCGTCTCGCGTGCCTGGGGCGACTGGCGCACGGAATCGACCTGGCTGTGGCGGCTTTCCACTGGCCACGGCTCGAACGGCGTGCTCGGCGACGTCGGCATCCATATCCTTGATTTTGCCGCCTATGGCGCGGCGACCGACATCGACCACGTCTTTGCGCGGCTGAAGACCTTCAACAAGGCGCCGGGCGGCCAGATCGGCGAATATCTGCTCGATGCCAATGACAGCTTCACCATGTCTGTCGATTTCGCCAACGGCGCGCTCGGCGTCGTCCATGCCAGCCGCTGGGCGACGGGGCATCTGAACGAGTTGAAGCTGCGCATTTATGGCGAGAGGGGCAGCCTTGAGGTTATCCACCGTCCCGGCGGTTCCGAGCTGCATGGCTGCCTCGGCGAAGGGGTCGAAACGGCCACCTGGACGCAGATCGAAGTTGAACCGGTGGCGACCAACTACGAGCGTTTTGCCGAGGCCGTGGCAACTGGTGTCCAGCCGGACCCGAACTTCCGCCACGCCGCCAACCTGCAGAAAGTGCTCGACCTTGCGATGGTGACCGAGCGCGAACGGCGCGAGTTGAAGGTGTGATCGTCCTTGAGATCGAGGTGTAACGGGACAAGGAACGCCGCATGAAAAGCCTCCTCACAAGCTGGCCGCTTTGGGCGCTTTTTTCCGCCGGCTTCGCAGCGCTCACGGCGATTTTCGCCAAAGTCGGCGTCGAGAACGTCAATTCCGACTTCGCGACCTTCATTCGCACCATCGTCATCCTGCTGGCGGCGGGGATGATGGTCTATGTCACCGGCAACTGGCAGGAACCGTCTTCGGTGTCGAGCAGGAGCTGGCTCTTCCTGGGGCTCTCGGGTCTTGCCACCGGCGCATCCTGGATTTGCTATTTCCGCGCTCTGAAGCTCGGTGATGCCGCCCGCGTCGCGCCGATCGACAAGCTATCCGTCGTCTTCGTGGCCGTCTTTGCCGTGCTGTTCCTGGGCGAACGCCTGACGCTGCCAAACTGGCTTGGCGTCGTGATGATTGCTGGAGGAGCCGTGCTCGTCGCTTACCGGGCATGAAGCCGCGGATCGAGCCTTACGATCATAAATTCGTCGCGCGTCGAGCCGCTTTCAGTTTGCGATATTTTCGCGTTATGCTTCCTCATGGGCAATTCAACGCTCTCCTTTGGTCCGTTCCTTTGCGATCCCGTGACAGGAAGCCTGTGGCGGGAAGGCAAGTCCGTGGCGATAGGACCACGACCGACAGCGCTGCTCGGCATGCTGCTGGAGGTCGAGGGTCGCGTCGTCACCAAAGCGGATCTGATGGAGCGGGCTTGGCCGGGGCCTGCCGTGGAGGAAGGCAACCTCACCGTTCAGATTGCCACGCTCAGGAAGCTTCTCGGCCCGAAGCCTGACGGCACGGAGTGGATCGTCACCGTTCCGAGGGTCGGTTATCGCCTGCCGCGCCAGGACGATGCCGGGGTGGCGTCGGTGGCGCCGCAGCCGCCTTCTCTCGCGGTTCTTCCCTTCGCCAATCTCGGTGGTGATGCCGACCAGGATTATTTTGCCGATGGCGTGGTGACGGAGATCATCACGGCCCTTGCCCGCTTCCGCTCCTTTTCGGTCGTCTCGCGATATTCCGCCTTCGTCTACAAGGGGCGCAGCATCGATGTGCGAGAGGTGGCCAGGGAATTGGGGTCCGCTACGTGCTCGAAGGCAGCATCCGGCGGGAAGGCGGGCAGGTGCGTATCAACGTGCAATTGGTCGATGGCGTGACGGCGACCAATCTTGGGCCGATCAATTCGAGGACGGCATCAGCGGCATCTTCGCCTTCCAGGACCATATTACCGAACACGTCGCTTCGATTGTCGAACCGGCAATCGAAATTGCCGAAATCCGGAGATCGCGCCGCGACCGGCCGAACAGTCCGGCGGTTTATGATCTCTATCTGCGCGCGCTTGCGGCGATAACCGACGAGTCGATCGAAAACAACGCCGTCGCCTATGCGCTGCTGCGCGAGGCCCTTGCCATGGAGCCGGAAAATGCGTTGATCCTGTCACTTGCCGCCTGGGCGCTCGAACATCGTACGACCATGGGCTGGCCGCCGTTCGGAGGGGACGACAAGGCGGATGCCTCAGGCTTGCACGCCGCGGCCTTCAGCATTCCGCCGGCGATCCCCGGGTGATGGTCCATTGCGGCATGGCGCTGCTGCAGACGGGCAAGGATTATGACGGCGGCATGGCCGTGCTGGAGGCCGCCGCCGCTGCCAATCCCAACGATCTTCGCGTTGCCGCCTGTTCCGGCATTGCGGCCCTGCACTGCGGCGATATCGATGGGCGCTCGAGCGTCTGCACCGCGCCGTGAGGCTGGGGCCGCGCGATCCGGATGCGCGTTTTTCGCTGACAGGCATCGCGATGGCCAAGATCTTCCGCGGCAATTACGAGGCAGCGCTTTCGTTTGCGTCACGATCGCTGGCGCTCAATGCCCATTTCGACCCGACCTACTGGATGCTGATCGCCGCACACGCGCATCTCGGCAATATTGAGCGGGCGCGGCAGTTGCTGCGCACGCTGGAGGCGATTGCACCTGATGTGACACTGGAAGGCATTCTGGCGGGTCAGCCGGCCAAGAATCCCCAGCGTTTTGCGCCGGTTCTGGAAGGGCTGGCGCGCGCCGGGATGCGGCCGCGCTGAGAGGCATTTGGAAGTTTTAGCAGCTTTTATCCGGAGCATTAAGGACCCGGCCCCGTCGCTTCAGCCATGCTGATCCCATCAATCGATGGAGGATCGGCCCATGCTTTCCAGCATGCATATTCTATCCCTTAAACAGGGCAGGCTTTACGGCGACCGGATCCGGATAGAGGCGCTGCCGCAAGGGTTCGCCCCGCCGCGACGGCTCGTTGCCCTGTTCGCGCTGATCGGCAGATGGCGCAAACACACGAAAAAAGACCCCGCCGAAGCGGGGCCGGAGTTGCCGAACCGCAGCAGGCGGCACGGCGATCTGATTTTTCGGTGGTTTATTCTACGACCTGCACCACGCGGTGGGTGCGGGGTTCGACGATCACATGTTGATTGTTGATGACCGTATAGGCGTATTTCGGGTTGTCCGGCACCGGTGTGACGACGACATCGGCCGGAAGCGGCTTGCCGACGACGATTGGTTCCTGGACGACCACGGAGGCGGTCGGGGCCGGCTGCTGCTGGACGTAGGTGACTACCTCGCGCGGCGGCGGATCGACAACGGCGCCGGCGACACCACCGGCTACGCCGCCAATAGCGGCACCCACGGGGCCACCGACGATCGCGCCGGTGATGGCGCCGCCGGCTGCACCGGTCACGGCGCCATCAGCGAGCGCATTGGTTGCAAGTGACGACAGCGCAAGGGCGCTGGAGACAAGTAGAATCTTGTACATTTTGCTTCTCCTTTGCTGGGGTTGCGTTTGAGTAACGACCGCGCCAATCCGAGGTTCCGGCAGGAGAGAGTCACGCTTTGGAAGGTCCGTTCACATTCTGTGAGGCGGCCGAAGCGTTTGTCGCGATGCATTATTCCAGCCGCCGGCGGAAGAGCCATGCGGCGGCGCTGAGCGTGACGGCGGCGATCAGCGCCAGCGGGATCGTCTGGTTCACCACCTCGCTCAGCGGAATATCCTTCAGGAAAACACCTTTGACGATCACCAGGAAATAGCGCAGCGGATTGATCAAGGTCACCGGCTGCAGCCATGCCGGCATGTTCTCGATCGGCGTCGCGAAGCCGGAGAGCAGCATGGCCGGGACCATGAACAGGAAGGCGCCAAGGATCGCCTGCTGCTGGGTCATCGACAGCGCCGAGATGAAGAGGCCGAGACCGGCGACCGAACCGAGGTAGAAGATCGCGCTGCCGTAAAGCAGGAAGAGCGAGCCGCGCAGCGGCACGTCGAAAAGAAAGACTGCGGCCAGGATATAGACGGTGATGTGGAAGAGGCCGATCATCATCGGCGGGATCAGCTTGCCGATCAGGATTTCGTGCATGCGCAGCGGCGAGACCATCAACTGATCGAAGGTGCCGAGCTCGCGCTCGCGGGCGATCGACAAAGCCGTGACGATCAGGCCGATCAGGAGCGCGATGCTGGCGATCAGGTTCGGCACCATGAACCATTGGTAGGTGAGATTCGGGTTGAACCAATTGCGCGGCACTGTCGAGACGATACCTGTGCCGGCGCGTCTGCCGGCTGGCGTCTCGGCGGCAAGTGTCGCGCCGATCTGCTGGAGATAGCCGGCGACGATCTGCGAGGCGTTGGAGCGGCGGCCGTCGAGCACCATCTGCAGGTCGGCCGGTGTTCCCGCCTCGATATTGCGCGAAAAATCCGGGCCGATCTCGATCGCCGCGATCGCCGTCTGGTTGTCGATCGCCACCCTGATATCCGCCTGGCTTCCCGCCATCTCGATCCGGCGGAAGGTTGGCGAGCCATCGATGCGTTCGATCAGTTCCTGGCCCCAATGGCCGCTGTCGCGGTTGAGGATCATGACGTCCACATTGCGCACTTCGAGCGTCGCGGCATAGGAAAAGACGAGAAGCTGGACGATCGGCGGGCCGATCAGGATGGCGCGGCCCTTGGGGTCGCGCAGGACGGCAAGCAGTTCCTTGACGATGAGGGCGTAGAGCCTTGTCCACATCAGCCGATCCTCTTTCGGGTACTGCGCGCCGCAAGCACGAACATGACGGCGCCGATCGTCAGCATCACGCCGATCGCCTGCAGGAACATCGGCCAGATGTCGCCGGCTAGGAACACCGTCTGCAGGCTGGGGATCAGGTAGCGCGCCGGCACGATGAAGGTGATCCATTGGATGACGGCAGGCATGGAATTGATCTCGAACAGGAAGCCCGACAGCAGGAAGGCCGGCAGGAAGGCGGAGATCAGCGCCAGCTGCGAGGCGAGGAACTGGTTCTTCGTTGCCGTCGAGATCAACAGACCCTGGCCAAGCGCCGGGATCAGGAAAGCGGCCGACAAGGCGTAAAGCGCTGCGACCGATCCGCGGAACGGCACGCCGAAGAGAAAGACCGCAAACAGCACGCAGAGCGTCATCGAGGTGAGGCCGAGCACGAAATAGGGCAGGATTTTGCCGATGAGCAATTCAACCGCCGTTACCGGCGTCGCCATCATCGCCTCCATGGTGCCTCGCTCCCATTCGCGGGCGACGACGAGCGAGGTCAGAAGCGTGCCGACCAGGGTCATGACGATGGCGATCGAACCGGGCACGAGGAAATTGCGGCTGGTCAGTTCCGGATTGAACCAGAAGCGCTGTTCGACCGAGATGGCCGGATTGGAAGTGGCGACATCCGCCTGCCTCTGCCGTTCCCAATTGGCGACGGCGCCCTGGGCATAATTCTGCACGAAATTGGCCGTGTTCGGATCAGAGCCATCGACGATCACCTGAATATCCGGACGGTTGCCGGCGATATAGTCCGTGGTGAAATCGGCTGGGATGACGACGATGCCACGCACCTTGCCGAGCACGAGATCTTCCTCGAACAGGCGCCGGTCGCGGCCGACGGCGACTTCGAAATAACGCGAGGCCTGGAAACTTGCCGACAGATCCTGTGTCAGCGGCGTCATCTCCTCGGTCACGAGGCCGATGCGGGTGCGGGTGGTATCGAGCGAAACGCCGTAGCCGAAGAGTAAGAGCAGGATCAGCGGCAGCACGAAGGCAATGAGAATGCTGCTCGGATCGCGGATCGCCTGGTAGCTTTCCTTGCGCACCAGGGCTGAAAGACGCCGCAGCCGGCCAAGTTCGGGTTCGCGGGGGGAGGCGCTCATGCGGCATCCTCCGCTTCCGATTGCTGCACCAAGGCGATGAAGGCGTCCTCCATCGTCGGGTCGGGCAGATCTTTGGTTGCGACGCGGGCCTTCAACTCATCGGGCGAGCCGAGTGCGATCGAGCGGCCGCGATAGATCAGCGAGATGCGGTCGCAATATTCCGCCTCGTCCATGAAGTGAGTAGTGACGAGCACGGTGACGCCTTTTTCCACAAGCGCGTTGATATGCGTCCAGAATTCGCGCCGGGTGATCGGATCGACGCCGGAGGTCGGCTCGTCGAGGAAAAGGGCGCGCGGCTCGTGCATGACGGCGCAGGCAAGCGCCAGGCGCTGCTTCAGCCCGAGCGGCAGGTCCTTGGCGGGCTCGCAGGCGTGGCGGCCGAAATCGAAGATGCCGACCATCAGTTCGATGCGCTCGCGCTTGTGCTGGCCGCGAAGGCCATAGACGCCCGCGAAGAATTCGAGGTTCTGGATGACGGTGAGATCACCGTAGAGCGAGAATTTCTGCGCCATGTAACCAAGCTGGTTACGGGCTTCGGCAGCATCGCGGCGAAGATCGAAACCGGCGACCCGGCCTTCGCCGCCGCTCGGCTTCAGCAGGCCGCAGAGCATCTTGAAGGTGGTGGACTTGCCGGCGCCGTTCGGGCCGAGCAGGCCGAAGATCTCACCGCGGCGGATATCGAAGCTGATATCGTCGGCAGCGGTGAAATCGCCGAAACGCTTGGTCAGGCCCCTGGCCTCGATCACCGGCCGGTCGCCTTCAGCCTTCAGCGGCTCCTGCGCTTCCGCCAACCTGGAGCGGCCGCCGGGACCGCCGCCAAGCATGTCGACGAAGGCATCCTCGAAGCGGGGCGGGGCAGGGGCGAGCGTTGCGCCATCGCCGGCCGATCCGATATCCGGTTTCTTATCCTTGGCGGCGACGAGGCGGATCGCCTCGCCCTGGATCACGCCGTCGATGACGCCATCTGCCTGCAGAAGCCCGGCAAGCACTTGCCGGCGGCGCCCCGATATGCCCGAGACGCGGAAGACCCGATCGCTGACGCGGCCGGTCATCTCAGCCGGTTTTCCCGAAAACAGCAGCTTTCCCTGGTTCAACAGCAGCACGTGGTCGCAGGCCTCAGCCTCATCCAGATAGGCGGTCGACCAGAGCACGCCGATGCCTTCCTTGGTCAGGTTCTCGACCATCTTCCAGAGGTCGCGACGCGAGATCGGGTCGACGCCGACGCCCGGCTCGTCGAGCAACAGCAGGCGCGGTTTTTTGAGAAGTGCGCAGGCAAGGCCGAGCTTCTGCTTCATGCCGCCGGAGAGTTTGCCGGCAAGCCTGCCGGTGAAGCGCTTGAGATCGGTGAAGGTCAGCAGCTCGTCGAAGGCACCGGCGCGTTCGCTCTTCGGCAGGCCGCGCAGATCGGCATAGAGATCGAGGTTTTCCTGCACCGACAGGTCCTCATAGAGGCCGAAACGCTGGGGCATGTAGCCGATGGCCGCCTGGATGCCGGCGGCATTCTTGCTCGTGTCGAAGCCGAGAACTTCCACCGTTCCGGTATCGGGCAGCATCAGGCCGGTCATCAGCCGGATCAGTGTCGTCTTGCCGGCGCCGTCGGGACCGACGAGGCCGGTGATCGCACCGCCGCCGATCGCGCCGGAGACGGCGTCGAGAGCAGGGGGCGCATCGCCGAAGCGCTTAGTGACGCCGTCGATCCGGACGAGCGGCTTGTCGTCCCGGCCGGGTTCGGCGGTCATTGTCCACCCGCCGCAGGCGGCGGAAGCCGCACGGTGACCGGCATGCCCTGGCGCAGATCCGGGCCGGGCTGGTCGATGACGATCCTCAGGCGATAGACGAGATCGGTCCTGAGTTCCGGCGTCTCCACCGATTTCGGGGTGAATTCGGCGACCGGCGAGATAAAGCCGATCGTGCCTTCATAGGGTTTGTCGGGCGCCGTATCGGAGGCGACGGAAACCTTCATGCCGGGGTGGAGGCGGCCGAGATCGGGTTCGGCGACATAGCTGCGCACCCAGACGGGCTCGGTCAGGGACAATACGAAGACGGTATCCGCCGGCGAGACGATCGCACCATTTTCCCGCACACGTGAGAGGATGACGCCGTCGTTCGGGGCGCGAAGCTCGGTATCTGCAAGCGAGGTGCGGGCCGAGGCAAGGCTCGCCTCGGCAGCCTTCACCTGCGCGTCGGCGGCGGCGATATCCTCGACGCGCGAGCCTTCCTGCAGCAGCTTCAGCGCCTCGCTGGCGGAATCGGAGCGGGCGGCGGCCATGGCCCTTGCGGCGGTCGCCTGGTCAAGGCTCGCCTCGGAAATCGTGCCCTGCGGGCGAAGCTGGCGGGCGCGGTCATAGGCGAGGTTGGCATTTTCGAGATCCGCCAGGCTTTCATCATAGGCGGCGCGCGCCTGGGCGATCTCTGTCGGGCGCGGGCCGGCCTTCAGCTTGTCGAGCGTTGCCCGAAGAGCTGCGGCGTTGGCTTCGCCGGAGCGGACAGCGAATTCATAGGGTGCGGCATCGAGTTCGGCCAGAACCGTTCCGCTCTTGACGACATCGCCCTCGTCGACGTGAAGTTCAGAAAGGCGGCCGCTGACACGGAAGCCGAGCGAGACCTGGCGGATATCGACATTGCCGTAAAGGACAAATTCGCGGTGGGCCTCGGGCAGCCAGCCGAGCTTTTCGGGCAGGCCGTACCACCAGGCGGCGGCACCCGCCGCAACGAGGAGAAGGAGGGCGAGGATGCGTTTCATGCTGCACCTGCCTTGGACGGGCCGAGCACATCGACCAGTTCAGCGGCGAGGCCGCGCAAGATTTCCACCTGTTCCGGGCCGACGGCGTCCCATTCCATCTGGGCAAGCACGGCGGCATGGGTGACGCGAAAGACGAGGATGCTGCCGAGAAGGGTGAAGGTGCGCAGGCGCACATGTTCCGAGGCGGGATCTTCACGCAGGATGACGCCGATCAGCCGCCGGCCCATCTCGATCATCGGCCGCATGATGCCCTGATAAACCCTTGCGAAGGCTTCGGTCGGCTCCATCTGCTCGCGGATCAGGAAGCGCGCCCAGGATTCGGATTCCTTGCCGACGAAAAGCGTCACCATGGTCTGGAGAATGTCTGTCAGGAAGCGACGAGCCTCGGTTTCTCCGAGCGGTTCGCCAGCGGCATCGAGCGTCATGAGATATGTGCCGATGCGCGCCCTCATGTCACCGACATGCGTATCGATGCGGGCCATCAGATACTCGGCCGTGGCGATGTAAAGACCTTCCTTGCTGCCGAAATAATAGGGGATCGCCTGCAGGTTGACGCCGGCGGCCTCGGTCAGCTGACGTGTCGAGGCGCCGTCGAAGCCGTAGCGGCCAAAGACGTCGAGGGCGGCGGAAAGCATCTTCTGACGCGCGATCTCGGCGCGGGCGGATGCTGGCGGGGTTCGGGCGTCGCGTTCCTGGTTCATGATGGTTTTATAACTCCGAACGGATAATAAGTCAATCGATTGATATATTCCTGAAGAAGGAATTCGACCCGAGATCTATCGCTGGCATGAACAGGCGTTTAGCCGAGATTGATGTCAGCTCTGCGCATCAGGTGATTCAGTTACCCGCGGGAAACATCGGCAGGAAAAGGCAAAGAGGCCCGTGGCGAACGGACCTCTCAGGGTTCTCAGGGTGGGAAAGAGAAACCAAGCCTGGGGGTTGGCTGCTAACAGGTAGCGATGCGCTATCGCTAATTTTCGCGACACTAATGTGTCTGGCGCCACTCATTGCGGGACAAAAAAGGCCGGCGTTTTTTACTATTTCTACGATCATTTTCTGACACAAATCTGCCTTGCTCTTTCAGTATCGCCGATGAGATGCGTATCCAAATTTATATTATTGCGCTCCTCTTGAGCGCCATCATGTGGTCGATCTCGTTCGATGCGGCGCGTGAATCCTATCATGCTGCGCAAAGTGCGGGGTTGATGCCGAACCTGCATATCAACAAGAGGCTGGATCGCGTTCTTTAGATTGCGATCAGCGTTCAAATCATTGGTATATTGCACCGACGTCGCTTTCCCAGCCCTGCGGGTCGGCGAACCTATTTTCCTGGTGAGTGCTGAGGCCTTCCAAAGAAAATCAAATTTCGTAAAATTTGACTGACCTGCTTAAAAGCCCTGCAAATACTGATGTGTAGAGTGGTCTCATGAAAGCGACCGAAGCGTGGACAGACGCGTCGATCGTTTGGAGACGGGCGAAGCGAAGCCCGCCGATCCGCAAACGGGGACTTCGACATGCACAAAATTCTCGCCGCCATGGCTTTGACTCTGACCATCACCGGCGCTGCCGGGCCGGCGCTCGCCATCGGTCCCGCCAGCCTTGCCCGCGACCTGATGTACACCTCCGCCATCGGCCATTCGCCCGAAATTCCTTTGACGACACGGGCCGGTTTCGTGCGCCCGGCGGTTCCTTTCGTCCTGCGCAGCCCGGCTGAAGTCGAGGGTGAGAACTACCAGCTCAAGGCCTATTCGCAGAGCCTGACCGTGGTCGTCGACTATGTGTTCTCGAAGGCGGTCAATGCCGTGCACGCGGTGACGTTTCTCCGCTGACATTCTGGACCGACCGGAAACAGTCCGGCAAATAGGTTAGGCGTCGAGTTCGCCGCGGACGTCGAGATACCACTCGACGAAGGCCTTGACGCCGACTTCCAACGTCGTATCCGGCTTGTAACCTGTCAGCGCGACGAGCAGATCGGGGGCTGCGAAGGTGCGCGGCACGTCACCCTTCTGCATCGCCAGCATCTTGCGCATGGCAGGACGGCCGAGCGCTTTCTCGACCGTTTCGACGAAATCCATCAGGCTGACCGGCTGGCCGCCGCCAATATTGACGACCCGAAAGGGCGCCTGGCGCGAAAGCGTTTCGACAGCCACGTTGTCGAGACGGTTTTCCTCGCCAGGGGCGATTGCCGACAGCCTGGCGATCGCTTCAATGAGATCGTCGATATAGGTGAAATCACGGCTCATGTTGCCTTCGCCATAGATCTCGATCGGCTGGTCTTCGAGCATGTTCTTGGTGAATTTGAACAGCGCCATGTCGGGCCGACCCCACGGGCCATAAACGGTGAAGAAGCGAAAGGCCGTGGTCGGAATCTTGTGCAGATGCGCATAACTATGCGCCATCAACTCCATCGATTTCTTCGTCGCGGCATAAATGGTCAGCGGTTCGTCGGCGCGATCGGTCTCATGAAAGGGGACGGTCGCATTGGCGCCATAGATCGATGATGTCGAGGCCAGCATCAGGTGACGAATTTCGACGCGCCGCGCGATTTCCATGATGTTCCACGAGCCTTCGACGTTCGAACGAAGATAGGCCTCAGGATTCTCAAGGCTATAGCGCACGCCGGCCTGTGCGGCGAGGTGGATCAGGATGTCGGGCTTGGCCGCCAGAACAGCCGCTTCCAGAGCTGGCCGATCCTCGAGCATTGATATGACGGGTGTGAAGGTCGGATATTGGGAGAGTGCCGCATGACGCATCTCCTTGAGCTTGACATTGTAATAGGGAGTAAGGCCGTCGAAGCCTGTGACTTCATGCCCTTCCTGCAGCAGACGCCTGGCCAGATGAAAACCGATAAAGCCGGCGGTCCCGGTAATGAAGTAGCGCATTCCCACCTTCTCTCGGCTCACTGCCGACGGCAAAAAGCCGATTCCCTATCACGTGACCCCTTACAGGATAAGAAGAGGCCGAGTCGATAGTTCTTTGAAAGAGAAGGCGGCGGCCGCCCTCGCTGCGGTCGTCGGCGTATTCGCCGGCTGCCCCGCCGAATGACGGAGAGGTCGTCGATATCATCTGAGGTCAGCCGCGGCCATCGGCTGTTATGCTGCATTGCAACATGTTGGCCTGCGTGTTATGGCCGGCCGGTCGGCTGCAAGCAGGTCAGGATCGATGAGAGAGATAATTTATTGGATTCTCTGTGCGTTTCTGACCGTTGCGATCGCGATCGTGTCTCTACGCTTTGTCACGAACTTCTGGCTGCTGTCCTTCCTCTACAGCTTTCAGGTTCATTTCGGCGTCCTCTTTGTTGCCGCCAGCCTTATCATTCTGGCTGTCAGGAGACGGATCTACGGCTTCGTCCTTCTGTTTGCCTCGCTTCTTCTCATCTTTCACGGCGTCATCACGCTGCGCGAGTTTTCTGAGGACGACGGAGGCACGGACAGGCCGCCACTTTTTCGGCTGATGTCGTTCAATATCGCGATCGACAACTGGAAAAACTCGACTGCAATCACCGATATGGTGATCGCTTCGAATGCCGATGTCGTCAATTTGCTCGAAGCCAAGCCGCTGACGTTCCATCTGCAGCAATTGTTCAAGGCCTATCCCTATCACATCGGTTGCGAAAGCGGGAAGGATACGTGCGATACGCTGGTGCTGTCCAAACGCCCGTTCGTCAGCCGACAGGTCGCAAGCATGGGCAGTCTCCGGAAAAACAGGCTGGTTATATCGAGCGTCGACTTCGGCGGCGAAACCATCAATCTGGTTTCGGCGCACCTCACCAAACCCTATTTCGACGATTTCCAGATGGCTGAATTGGAAGATCTCGCCAAAACGCTTGGATTGATCGACGGTCCTCTGGTGCTGTCGGGTGATTTCAACTCCTCGGTGATCGCCCCGAGCATCCAGGGTTTCCTGCGCGACCAGAAGCTGAAAACAATCGTGCCGGAACCGGAAACATGGCCGGTCGGCGCCGGCTTGCTCGGGATCGCCATCGATCACATATTTGCGCGCGCGCCGCTTCATCTGACATCGCTGAAACGTCTTGATGACAGTCTTGGCTCGAACCATTCAGGCCTGATCGCCGAATTCGTCCTCGACAAAAGCGGCGAAACCTCACCGGCAAGATAAGCCTGCCGGGCAAAGTCAAAATTTCGTTCTGCCGCCTTTCTTGTCGATCATCTGAAATTTCTCTCCGTCGGTCTTCACGCTGACGCAGTCGGTCGACTTGTTGGGAAACCGGACGCAGACTTGGCCATTTGTTATTTTATAGCCATTGGCGTTGCCCTTGCGATATTCGTAACCGTTGCTGCTTTCTTTCAGTTCCGACGTGCCCGGCAGGTGTTCGCGAATTTCAGCCTCGCTTGCGGTTCGCATCTTTGCGGTTTCGGCAAACGCCATTCCCGGTACCATGATTGAAAGAAATCCGGCGAGGGCGGGCAAGATGCGCATCAGGGAGATATCTCCAGTCATGTCTTCGGTATGCCCATTCTACGAGAATTCCGATAGCGAATTCAACAGCGATGGCGGTCGTGCCGGAAAAGCGGCCAATTGTTTGGACGCCGCCACCGGTTTGGCTGCGACGCTACGTTCTTCCGAACTCGTCGACGATGCGGATAATGTCGTCCTCGCCGAGATAGGAGCCCGTCTGCACCTCGATCAGTTCGAGAAGGATCTTGCCGGGGTTGGCGAGGCGATGGACTTCGCCAAGCGGAATATAGACGCTCTCGTTCTCGCGCAGCATCCGCACGGTCTCTCCGACCGTCACCTCGGCGGTTCCCTTGACGACGACCCAGTGTTCGGAGCGATGATGGTGTTTTTGCAGCGAAAGTTTCTTGCCCGGCGTGACAAAGATGCGCTTCACCTGAAAGCGATCGCCATTGAAGATGGAGGTGTAGCCGCCCCACGGCCGGTAGGAGGTCGGGTGGGTTTCGGTGAATTTCGCCGTCGCGGAAGAGGAGGCCAGCATCTTGACCAATTGCCCGACATTCTGGCTGTCTTTGAGTGGTCCGACATAGACGGCGTCCTCGCTGGCAATGACGGCGACATCCTCCATGCCCTGGACGGCAAGATGCACGCCATGGGTCATGACCAGTGAGTTGCGGGTATTGACGACGGTGGTGTTTGCGGCGGCGACATTGCCGTTGTCGTCGCGGACGCCGGATTTCCAGACAGCATCCCAGCTTCCCATGTCCGACCATTTGAACGGCGAGGGGACGACCACGGCCTTGGAGGTTTTTTCCATGATCGCGTAGTCGATGGAGATATCGGGGCTCTTGGCAAAATGGTCGGCCTCAAGACGGGTAAAGTCGAGGTCGCGGCTTGCCTTGGAAACGGCCTTGCTTGCCGCCTTCAGCACATCGGGGGCATATTCCTGCAGTTCGGCAATAAGTTCCGCAACCGGGAACATGAAGATGCCGGAGTTCCAGTAGAAGCCGCCGTCGGCGAGCATCTGCTCGGCCTTTTCCAGTGTCGGTTTTTCCACAAAACGGCTGACCTTGTGGGCGCCGTTTTCGAGCGCATCGCCGATTTCGATATAGCCGTAACCGGTCGCCGGCTCGGTAGGGCTGATGCCGAAGGTTACGAGCTTGCCGTCGGCTGCGGCATCGCGGGCGATGCGGATGCAATCGAAATAGCTGTTGTCGGCGAGGATTTCGTGATCCGAGGCGAGCATCTGGATGATGGTGCCCTTGCCGAAAAGCTCAGCGGCAAGTGTTGCGGCGGCGGCCACCGCTGCGGCGGTGTTGCGGGCGACTGGTTCAAGCAGCACCGCGGCGAGCGGGACGGCCAGCGCACGGGCCTGCTCGGCGACCAGAAAGCGAAATTCCTCGTTGGTGACGACGATCGGAGCCTCATAGAGCTCCGGGTTGGAAACGCGTTCGAGCGTCTCCTGAAACAGCGTCTTGTTGCCGACGAACTGGATGAACTGTTTCGGGGCGGTGGCACGGGAAAGCGGCCAGAGCCGCGTGCCTTTGCCGCCGGCCATGATCACGGGAACGATTTTCTGCGTCATAGGCGGGTTCCTTGAAAAAATCTTGTTCGTGGCATGTTTAGCGGGCGTCTGCCCAGTTCGTTATTTGGGTGAGCCCTGTCTTCAGCAGATCCAGGGCTGCAGTTTCGCTCCCGGCTTCGACGTAGCAGCGCATTTCCGGCGCATTGCCGGAGGGGCGGAAATGCATGATCCTGCCGTCTTTCAGCGTCACGCGAAGTCCGTCGATGTCGGATTTCGTCGCCACCTCGCCGACCGGCTGCAGGAAGGCAGCAAGGTTTTCATTGGAGGCGCGCAGATGCTCCATCAGCGCCGCGCTCGTCTGCACCGGAAAATTCTCCAGGCGATCGGCGGCGGCAAAGGGCAGGTGATAGGAGGCGGCAATGGCCGAGAGCGGCTGCCGGCGAACGGCGGCGAGCGACAGGATCGCGAGCATCGGGATAAAACAGTCGCGCGTCGGCAAGGCGCGCACATTTTGGCCGTTGATATCGAAAGGGGTTGCAGTCAGCAGCCCGCCATTGGCTTCAAAGCCCATGACATGATCCCCGCCGGCCGCCACGGCCTCTTCCATGCCTGCGATGACGAAGGGCGAGCCGACGCGGGTGCGCCTGACGGCGAAAGAACCCGCCGCCTCAATGCCGGAATTGGAGGTTACCGGTGTCACCACCGTGCTGGCGCCAAGAAAATTGGCTGCGACAAGGCCGAGAAGGTCGCCGCGCAACGGCGTGCCGGTTTCGTCGGTGACCAGCGGGCGGTCACCGTCGCCATCGGTCGAGACGATCGCATCGCATTTATGCTCGGACACCCAGTGCTTCATCAGTGTGACCGTCTCCTCGGAAACGGCTTCGGTGTCGACGGGAATGAAACTCTCCGAACGCCCGAGAGCGGTGATCTCGGCGCCGTAATGGGCGAGAACGTCAACCAGAAGGTCGCGGGCGACGGTGCTGTGCTGGTAGACGCCGATCTTCAGACCGGATAGCGCGCCTTGCGGCAGCAGCGCGGCATTGCGTTGGAAAAAGAGCTGCCGGCAGATCGCCTCATGATCTTCGTTTATGGCCGGTGCCTCTGCAACGGCCTCGCCTGTTCGTTCGATCTCGGCCGCCAATGCGGTGATATCAGCCTCGTCCGACTTGTCGATCTCGCCGTCCGGGCGATAGAACTTAATGCCGTTGCGGTCCGCCGGAATATGCGAACCGGTGACCATCAGACATGCAGCATTGCTCTTGAGACCATAGAGGGCAAGGGCGGGTGTCGGTACATTGCCGCAGTCGAATACCCGGAAGCCGAGAGCGGCGAGTGCGCCGGCACAATTTCCCGAAATATCGGGGCTCGAATCGCGAAAATCGCGGCCGATCAGAATGGCATCGCCGACCTGCGCCTTGCCGGTCTGCAGCAGATATTTGCCGAACGCCGTCGCATAAAGCGCAGAGGCGCGTCCCTTGAGATCCACTGAAAGTCCGCGAAGGCCGCTCGTGCCGAATTTCATTTGAAGACATGTCCCCGGTTTATGATCAAGGTTCTACTCAGGCCACCTGCCGGCGTAAATACCGAAGACGTCATATAGTTAAACACGGACGACCGTGCCTCGCACAGCCTCTCGCAATCTTCTCTCGCCTATCCCAAAGGCGTAGACCCATTGCCGAGCGGACAGGCATTGCAGCGTAGATCGATTTTGTTAGAACCGTGTGTCCGTTGTTTCGTCGTATGCGAAGGGTTTGCTGGATGAGCGATTCGTCAGTCAGTCTCGAAGAGAGCTGGAAGGCCGCCTTGGCGGCGGAGTTCTCGAGCCCCTATATGCAGCAACTCAAATCCTTTCTTGTGACGCAAAAGCAGGTCGGTAAACGGATTTTCCCCCGCGGCAGCGAATATTTCCGCGCCCTCGACCTGACGCCGATCTCCAACGTCAAGGTCGTCATTCTCGGCCAAGACCCCTATCATGGGCAGGGGCAAGCCCACGGGCTGTGCTTCAGCGTGCGGCCGGGCGTGCGCATCCCGCCTTCCCTCGTCAATATCTACAAGGAGATGAAGACGGATCTCGGCATAGCGCCGGCGCGTCACGGCTTCCTCGAACATTGGGCAAGACAGGGCGTGCTGCTGCTGAACAGCGTGTTGACCGTCGAGGAAGGGCAGGCGGCGGCCCATCAGGGCAAGGGGTGGGAGCGCTTCACCGACGCCGTCATCCGCAAGATCAACGACGAATGCGAATCCGTCGTCTTCATGCTCTGGGGCTCCTATGCCCAGCGCAAGGCCGCCTTCGTGGATACGACGCGGCATCTCGTGCTCAGGGCGCCGCATCCCTCGCCGCTTTCGGCTCATAGCGGGTTTTTCGGCTGCGGGCATTTTTCGAAGGCGAATGGCTTCCTGCAATCGCGGGGACGCGAGCCGATCGACTGGCAATTGCCGGTCGATCCCCACGACACCGAACTGTGAACGCGCGGTAGTCTTCGTTCACTAAAAGAAGACAATGCGTTTTGCTCTACGGGTCTGTTCGCAGGGAGCCTGAGCGCGCATCTTAGCCTCATCGAAAGCCCGCGAGCTGCGGGCAAGAAAGGGGTCTCACATGCTCGATCAGATCAGGGGTCTGCACCACGTCACGGCGATGGCGGAGGACGCCCATACCAACAACCAGTTCTTCACCAATGCGCTTGGCTTGCGCCGCGTCAAGAAGACAGTGAACTTCGACGCGCCTGACGTCTATCATCTCTATTATGGTGATGAGACAGGTGCGCCGGGCACTGTCATGACCTATTTCCCATTCCCGAAGATGGCGCAGGGCCGTCCGGGCACAGGGGAGGTCGGCACGACAGTGTTTTCCGTTCCGCAAGGCTCTCTTGGCTTCTGGAGCGATCGTTTCAGCACGTTGAACATCGGCGGGCTGAAGGCCGAGGAAAGCTTCGGCGAGAAGCGCCTGAATTTTTCCGGCCCCGACGGTGACGGTTTTGCGCTCGTCGAGGTCAGGGACGATACCCGTCAAGCCTGGACACATGCCGGCATCAGCGAAGACCACGCCATTCGCGGCTTCCATTCCGTCGCCATGCGCCTGCGGGATGAGGGCGCCACTGCCGAACTCCTGAAGTTCATGGGCTACGAGGTCGTCGAGGAACGGGACGGTGTCAAGCGGCTGATCAAGCCTGATGGCAACGGCGCGCATCTCATCGATCTCGAGACCATGCCGAACATCGCCCGCGCGCTTCCCGGCGCCGGTTCCGTCCACCACGTCGCCTTCGCCGTCGAAAATCGCGAGAAGCAGCTCGAAGTGCGCAAGGCGCTGATGGACACCGGCTATCAGGTGACCCCGGTGATCGACCGCGATTATTTCTGGGCGATCTATTTCCGCACGCCGGGCGGCGTGCTGTTCGAGGTCGCGACCAATGAGCCGGGCTTTGACCGCGATGAGGATACGGCCCACCTCGGCGAAGCTCTAAAGCTGCCGCCGCAGCACGCTCATCTTCGCGCGCTGCTCGAGCAACACCTGCAGCCGCTCGAAGCGTAAGGAGAGGTGATATGACCGAAGCTGGATATGTGCACCGGCTGCATGCCGGTGCACCTGATAAACCCATTCTGCTGGTGCTGCACGGCACCGGTGGCGACGAGAACCAGTTCTTCGACCTCGGCCGGCGCCTGTTGCCCCAAGCGACGGTTCTCTCGCCGCGCGGCGACGTTTCCGAACATGGCGCGGCGCGGTTCTTCCGGCGCACCGGGGAGGGGGTCTACGACATGGCCGACCTTTCACGGGCGACGGAGAAGATGGCCACCTATGTTAGTTCATTGGCTGAGGAGCACCAGGCTTCCCAGATTCTCGGCCTGGGTTTTTCGAACGGCGCAAACATTCTTGCCAATATGCTGATCGAGAAGGGTATCTTCGATGCCGTGGTTCTGATGCACCCGCTCATTCCGTTTCAGCCTGAAGCCCAGGCAACGCTTGCGGGGAGAAAGGTGCTGGTGACGGCCGGCCAGCGGGATCCGATCGCTCCTGTCCCCGTGACCGAGGCGCTGTCGGAGCATCTGAAAGATCGCGGGGCTGATGTCAGGACGGTATGGCATCCCGGCGGCCATGAGATTGCGCCGCTCGAGATCAATGCAGTTCGCGATTTCTTCAGTGGCTATTGATGGAATGTGCCGCCACTCGGTGGTGCTGATTTGCGGGGCCGGTAAATGCCGGTCCCGCATCTCGGCTGGAATGATAGATCCTTAGGGACGGGGAGGATATTTGCCTCTGATTGCCGTCATATAAAAATTTCCCGGGGATTCCGCCATCGTCAAGCCGACGACGACGCCCTTGGGGACGCCTTCATATTCTCGCCTCTGACCGTTTGTCAGATAGACCCGTAGATGCCGGCTGTCTTCGTCGTAGGTGATCGCCTCGATAAGTTTCGAATCAACCGCAGTTTCCACTTCGCACCCCGCAGTTTTTGATCTGAGATTTGGTGAAGGATGTCATTCACGCTGCAATGCGCCATCATCATGCGGCGCCGCGGCAGCGTCAAGCATGATAATCTTAAGCGTTCATTTTTTTATGTTGGCTCTCGTTATAGTTGATTTTTGCAGCTTTTCAGGAGGCATTGCCTGTGGAAATCCGATTGCCACAAGTTCTCTCGCTTGGAGCGCCGGTGATTGACACAGCCGCTTACGGAACCAGTAATTTGATTTAACGCTGAATTAACCATCGCATACCAAAATGCTGTCGCAATAATAGCCGTGACGCCTTCTAAAATGACCGACTACAACTGGCGTTTCTAGCAGGCGCGTCGCGTGAGCGGCGGAACGAGTGCCTCGGAAAGCCGATCTGCAAAGGTGGCGATGTAAGGATTGATTCGACGCGAAGGTGCGGTGTCCCGTGCGGAGGAGACGGTCCGGCAGTGATGGAGGCGCCAGCTCGGCTCAGCCGGCGCAGCAAATAGCGACGGATTATATCGTAATATCGCAACCGGTTCCGGTTACTCTTTCCAAGAGGCGGTGATCAGGCCTACTTCTTTTTGAACACTGAGCTTCATCCCGTGCAGGGATGGGTAAGGAATGGAGCTTATCCGACAGCCTCGTGTGCTATCGGATCGGATAAATGGGTTACATGTTTAACTATCTCGGGCCGTGGCGACGACAGATACCGATACTGGCCGCTAACCGCAAAGGACGCGCTCGGCTGACGTTTGCCGAAGGCGACTTCGCTGCGGTCTACGCGATGAGCGATGTTCACGGATGTTATAACGAGCTTGTCGAGGCGCATCGCCGCATCGAGGAGGACGCCGCGCGCATTCCGGGGCCGAAACTTATCGTCTTGCTCGGCGATTATGTCGACCGCGGGCCTGATTCGAGTGCGGTGCTGGAGTTCCTGAGCAAGACCCCGCCGCCGGGATTTCAGCGTTTCGCGCTGTGCGGCAATCACGACGCGGAGCTGGTGAAGCTTTATCGCAAACCGGCGCGCATTCTTGAATGGCTGGGTTTTGCCGGGACGGAGACGTTGCATTCATACGGTATCGATATCGAGCATCTGCTGCAGTCGGCGGCCGGAAGCGAAATGATTGCCCGCGTCATTCGCCACATGATCCCCGAGAGGCATATCGAATTCCTGGAATCGCTGCCGATCATGCTGCGGATGGGAAGGGTGGTCTTCGTCCATGCCGGCATCAAACCGGGCGTCGACCTCAAGAGGCAGAAGGACAGCGATCTGATGTGGATCCGTCAGCCCTTCCTGGATGAAGGACCGCAGCTTCCCGTCCTCGTGATCCATGGGCATACCCCGGCGCGAATCCCGACATTCGGCCCGCAGCGAATCGGTATCGACACCGCAGTTTCGGCGACGGGCCGGCTGACCGTGCTGACGATAAAAGGGACGCGGGTCGGGATCCTCAATTAGATCTGCAGGCGTGACCCGACCGTTCAGGGTTTCGGCGCGGTACTCCAAAAACCAAACGCCGCGGGATTTTGCTCCGCGGCGTCAGGACAATTACCGGTTCATCAGAGCCTGTCAGGCGGTTGTCGATTCCTGATAGAGATTGGTGCCGATGCCCGTATAGGTAAAGCCGTGTTTGCGCACCTCGTCGCTGCGGTAGATATTGCGCAGGTCGACCAAGACTGGGGCGCGCATCGACTGCTTCAGGCGATTGAAATCGAGTGCGCGGAACTGGTTCCATTCGGTGACGATGACGAGCGCATCCGCACCAGCGGCCGCTTCATAGGGACCGCTCGCATATTCGATGTTCTCGATCACCTTGCGGGCATTCTCCATGCCCTCAGGATCGTAGCCGACCACCTGGGCGCCGGCGTCCTGCAAGGTCTGGATGACGGCAATCGCCGGGCTGTCGCGCATGTCGTCGGTGTTCGGCTTGAAGGTCAGGCCTAAGATGGCAATCTTCTTGCCGCGAATATCACCGCCGACAGCCGAAATGACCTTGCGTCCCATCGCCCGTTTGCGGTTGTCGTTGATCGAAATCGTCGTCTCGATGAGACGGACCGGCGCGTCGAAATCCTGCGCCGTCTTGGCAAGGGCAAGCGTATCCTTGGGGAAGCACGAACCGCCGTAACCCGGCCCGGCATGCAGGAACTTGGCGCCGATACGGCCATCGAGACCGATGCCGCGCGAAACGTCCTGGACGTTTGCATCGACCCGCTCGCACAGATCAGCGATCTCGTTGATGAAGGTAATCTTCATCGCGAGGAATGCATTGGCCGCATATTTGATCAGTTCCGACGTGCGGCGGGTGGTGAAGACCAGGGGTGCCTGGTTGAGGTAAAGCGGCCGATAGACCTCGGTCATGGTTTCGCGCGCCCGATCGTCATTCAGCCCGATGACGATACGGTCGGGACGCTTGAAATCTTCGATCGCCGCGCCTTCGCGCAGGAACTCCGGATTGGAAACGACCGCGACATCCGCCGCAGGGTTGGTTTCGCGCATGATGCGCTCGACTTCGTCGCCGGTGCCGACCGGCACCGTCGACTTGGTGACGATAACGGTGAAGCCTTCCACGTAGGCAGCTATCTCGCGCGCAGCGGCGTAGACATAGGAAAGATCCGCGTGGCCGTCGCCGCGCCGCGATGGTGTACCGACCGCGATAAACACGACATCGGCGCTGCGGACGCTTTCGCCGACATCCGTCGAAAACGACAGGCGGCCAGTGCTGGTATTTTCGGCGACCAATTGCTCGAGACCCGGCTCGAAGATCGGAATGCGGCCGTCGCGAAGGGCTTCGATCTTACTCAGATCCTTGTCGACGCAGATGACGTCGTGGCCGAAATCCGCAAAGCAAACGCCTGAAACGAGGCCGACATAGCCTGATCCAATCATCGTGATGCGCATATTTCCCTCAAATCATTAGAGTAGAACGTCATGCTGCGTCGCAGCATGGCGACCGTCATACTTAATCTGGGCGAAAAGACAATATCGAAGATCGCTTGATACCCACACCGGAAATCGAACCCTGGGCGCTGCAGCTTTCTGTCGGCGGCCGCGTCAATGGCAAAAAACATAGGTTTGTGTGGGCAATATGACAAGTCGAGCCGTTCGTCAGAGCGGCTCGACTTCGATCTCTAAGAAGGTGCGTTCAGTTTATTTTGCTGCGCCCGCTGTCACAGCCGGTACCAGACATAGGGGTCTGTTCCCGATTGAATCTTGTCCCAGCGCAGATCGGTATCCCGCCAGTTCTTGATGCTGCTTTGCCTGTTGTCGAGCACGAGGTCGCCCTTGTCGGTCCTGACCACCAGGACGGCATGCCCTTCACCGGAGGGTGTATATGCGGTCGCGATTCGCAAAGCGCGCGACGACCAGCCCATCGCGATCAGCCGGCTGCGCTTGGTGAGCGCGAAATCTTCGCAGTCACCGCTGCGGACATTCACCTTCCAGACATCGCCGTTCAATTCGGTGCGGGAATCGTTTCGGCCGATCATCGTACGATTGACGGTGCCGTTCACGTTCTTCAACTGCAGCATCTGCTCATCCGTGAGCGCGACGACCGAAAGACCATTGTTGTCTCGGCATTCGGCCGGGTTCTGAGCACAGAACAACACCTGGGCGAAGGGCGGAATGATCTTGCCTTTTTCAGAGATATAGCTGACCGCCGAATTGCCGTTCAAACCTCGGGCGAAACCTGCGGGACCGGCGGCAAATGCCGAACAGGCATTCCCTGCTGTAAAGGCCAGCGCCAGAAGTGTAACGAATGTTTTCTTCATCTGTTAAATCCCCGTTCAGGACAACCGATTGAGATCAGGCTTGCCTTTTGTCTCAGTCAATGGCATGGCGATTTAGTGATCTGCCAAGTATTGACTGCAGAACGTCTGTCCCGTTCCTGCTGCTTGACGGAGCATAGCCGGGGCTTGTCTCGATTGGCTTAAGTCTTTCGCGACAATTTTAAACGATGTGAAATTCTGTTACACTTTAACACGCAAGCCCTTGATATGCAACCTATGTTAGTACGTGTATATTAACCTCTCTGGTTGTAATTCTGCCATTGCCGCTCGCTGGCGAAGAGATCGAATGTTATCCAACCTCATCAACAGGCAGGTCTTGCGAGAGGCTCTTCTCTTTGCCTTTATCGGTCTCGTTATACTGACGCTCATTCCGTTCGGGAGCGTCACGCCCTTTCCCTTTGCCTTTGCCGCGATCGGCATGTTTACCCTCGGTGCCATTTCGGCACTGCTGGTCGAAGAGCCAAGACAAAGCAGATGGGTTTTTAGCAGCGCTCTGTTGATGCTCGTCGTGGTGACAGGCTGGACGTGCATCCAGACCATCGAACTGCCTTCCAACTGGCTGGCAAATCCGGCCTGGAGTGCTGCGCGTGACTTGGCAGGTGTCGAGTACGCGGCAATCTCGGTCGAACCGGCCGACACTCTGGCGTCGATCCTCTCGGTGGCGCTGCCGTTCGTTACGTTCCTGACGGGGCTTCTGTTATGCGATACCGATCAGCGCGCGAGGAAAGTGTTGACCCTCCTCGGGCTTTCTGCGGGCGGCATTGCTGTTTTCGGCCTGCTGCAGTTTTCGCTGTTTCCCAACATATTGATTGTCGTGGAGAAACACGCCTACCTCGACAGCCTCACCGCGGTCTTCGTCAACCGCAACACCGCCGCGACCTTCCTTGGACTTGGAACGCTGCTGATGCTGACCCTGGTCAGAGACATTGCCCGTTCCTATTCAAACCACCCGCCCGGCGAGCCAGGCCGAAACACTCTTGTCTTGAAATCGTGGATCTACGTCCTGCTCTTGTGCGCGTGTTTCACCGCGCTGATGTTAACCCGCTCGCGCGCTGGGATATTTGCGACCTTTGTTGCCGCTCTCATCTATTTTCCGTGGCTTGTCATCAATTGGAACGGCTCGAGGCGTCACTTGAGACCGGCGCCAAGATGGCATTCCATGCTGAAGCTCCTCTCGGCAATCGTTTTCGTTGTCGTGCTGCTGACGGTGTTTGCGGGTCAGGCGATTTTGCGCGCACAAGAGCGGCGGCTCGAGGATGATGATCGTTTCTGCATCCTGCCGGGCATATGGCGCGCCATCTCGGATCATTGGTTGACCGGGACCGGCCTCGGAACTTTCCGGACCGTGTTTTCTGCCTATCGTGATCCGGCCTGCGGAATCTTCGGAATCTTTGACCGAGCGCACAATTTCTATCTCGAAGGATTTCTGGGGCTGGGGATCTTGTTCCCGATTGCGGCGATCCTTGCCTTCTCTGTCCTCGCCAGGGTGTTCTGGCAAGGGCTCGCTCAAAGGCGGCGCCTCAGGCATTATGTTCTTCTCGGCCTGGCGGCGACGGTTTTGGTCGCTCTTCACGCGGCGGTCGATTTCTCGCTGCAAATACCGGGTTTCGCCGTATTTTTCTCCGCTTTCCTGAGTGCGGTTGTGGCGATAAGCCTTGGGCGCAACCATGGGCAGGCGGATGCGGCAATATGAGCTTGTTCTTTTAAATGGATGTTTTTTATGAAGGTTTTTCGAAAATGCCAATTGCGCGGGTACCGCGCTGTTGACTCTGAAACGCAAGAGATTTTATAGCGGGTCTAGCCTTTAGATTATTGTCGGCGCCAGAAGAGCCGGGCTTGGGCCGTTTTCGCTTCCTTGAGGTGCTGGTCGTTGCCAGCTTGCCACAGTTAGAGAATGTTAATCGGCTTTCAGTGATTATAGATCGGGGATTGTCTTGTATTTTGTCAGATTGCGGGGCAGTAGCTTCAGGGGCGTCAACACAGGTTATTCTATGGGTTGTTCTCGTATCGGTAGTACACGCGTCGCCATTGTTGTAGCGCTAACGACTATATTGGCAAGCTGCACCTCGTTGCCAAGATCCGGTCCCGATCACAAAGACGTTGATCGAGATGCGGCGGTGAAAGTGACAACGAAGGAGCGTCGTGTCGGCATCGACTACGCTCTGATTGATCTCAGCAAGAACGTTCTGACATATTTTACCGCTCCTCAGCCGACTTCGTTCAAGGGGTTTGGCGGCGGCCGAGGCGGAGCGCCTGAAATTCCACTCGGTTTCGGTGACGTCGTTCAGGTCGCCATCTTCGAAGCTCAGTCCGGTGGTCTCTTCATTCCGTCCGATGCTGGTAGCCGACCCGGCAATTACATCTCTCTGCCTGAGCAGACCATCGATAGAAACGGAACGATCACAATCCCCTATGCGGGTCGGGTTCCGGCTGCCGGTCGCCTCAAAGAGACGGTGGAACAGGACGTCGAGGATCGTCTGGCGAGCCGTGCGATCGAGCCGCAGGTGGTTATCACGACAACGACGAGTCGCTCCAGCCAGGTTGCTGTGCTGGGCGACGTCAATAATCCCCAGCGCGTCCAGATCAGCCCGGCCGGTGAGCGCGTTCTCGACGTTATTTCCGCAGCGGGCGGTTTGACGACCAACAATATCGAAACGAATGTGACGCTGCAGCGCCGCGGCAAGACTGCAACCGTCGCCTACAGCACGCTGCTGAAGAATCCGGTGGAAAATATCTATGTTGCGCCGGATGATACGATCTCGATCGACCATGAGCGCCGCACCTATCTTATGCTCGGCGCCGCAGGCACCAGCGGCCGCTTCGATTTCGAAGAGTCCGACCTGACCCTTGGAGAGGCAATCGCCAAGGCGGGCGGTCTGCGTGACGACCGCGCCGATCCGGCTCAGGTCCTGCTCTATCGCCTTGTTCCAAAGAAGACGGTTCAGGCGATGCACGTGGACACGACGAGATTTGCAGGTGAGACGGTTCCGGTGATCGTCCGCGCGAATCTTCGCGATCCGGCAACCTTGTTTGCCGTTCAGCAATTCAAGATGGAAGACAAGGATATTATCTATATTTCCAATTCGGACTCTGTTGAACTGGTCAAGTTCCTTGACATCGTAAACTCGGTATCGTCCACTGTTTCCGGCGTGGCCGACGATGCGAAAGATACCCGCAACGCGGTCGAGGATCTCGGAAATTGATTGAAATAGGCGAGCCGGCATCGATCGCGAGTGATCAATGCCGGCGGCCTATATAGCGGATTTGATGAAGGACTATGTTATGGCAAGGTCAGGTGTTTATCGTAAGCTTGCGTATAGCGGAATTGTCGTCGCGATGTTTGCCGGCATGACGTCGAGCGCCTTTGCGGCTGCTTGCCTGGGGCCGGCAAATCTGACTTCGGTCGATGTTACTGGCTTCACGGCTAATCCCGCGGTTTTGCTGGACATGTCCGATCCGTTGGTTCTGTCATCGCGTGTTCGCGCACTGGTCGGCAGCAGCAACGACGCTCTGTCGCCGGTGATCGAGCAGGCCAAGAAGGCCAATGCCGCACAGATGGCGGCGATCGGCTCCGGTCTCGGACGGGCGGCAAACAGCTGCCAAGTGACGGACCCGCAGTTCAAGCTGGCGATCGAAAAAGCTGTTGCCGATGCGGCAAGTGCCGATCCCAACCTTGCGCCGTTGCTCGCCGCCTTTGCGAAGGTCCTCGCCGAAGGCGGAACTGCAGCGCTCGGCCCGGGTGGAAGTGCGTCTGCCGCAGCCGGCATCGGCAATACGGGGTCGATTGGGCAGACAGGTCCTGGATCGGACGATGGCACGCCCTTCGACGGCGCCGCGACGACTGCCGGTTCGCTGGTCTCGAACGCCGGTGACGGAGATAACTCGTCCTCGACCTCGACGACCACAAGGATATTCCTCACCGTAAATGGGGGAGGGCAGTCGTCCACCGACCCGACGGGATCGACCAGTCCGAGCACACCGGTCATACAATAGCTGGAATTGCCCGTAGATCTTGGCGCTTGACGCCTTAGTTGGAGATCGAAATTGCTATCGCCAGATAAACTTACGCCACGTATCGACCCCTCCCGCGATACGGGAAACGAAGCTGACTTCATCGATTTCGACAAGCTCATCGCGATTGCCCGCCGACAGTGGCGGATGGTTGCGGCGTGCGCTTTCGCCTTCGCTATTCTCGGCATTGTATATGTGCTGACTTCGGTGCCGGTCTACACCGCCGACACAAGCGTGCTGATCGACCGCAGCGACAACCAGGTGATCAACCAGTTGGCGGCTTTCGGCCAAATGGATGATGACGAAGGTACTGTCCTCAGCCAGGTCGAGCTGTTGAAGTCCGACACGATCGCCTATGCCGTCGTCGACAAGCTGAAACTGGTCGACGATCCGGTGTTCAATGCACAGCGGAATTCGCTGTTTTCAGTCGCAACGCTGAAATCCCTGGTGAATTTCAGATCATGGTTTGCCGATGACGCGGCAGTAGCGCCCGATCCCGAAATGCAGCGGCGGAACGCTGCGGAAACCGTGGCCGGCAATATCGATGTCGAGCGTGTCGGCAAATCCTACGTTCTCGATGTCAGTTATACCTCGCAGTCACCCGATATGGCGCGTCAGATCGCAGCGGCCATTGCCGATGTCTATCTGGTCGATAAACTCAATTCGAAATATGAGGCGACACGCCGCGCCGGCCAATGGCTGCAGGAGCGTATCGAGGAACTCCGGCAGCAGGCGCTGGACACCGACCTTGCGGTTCAGAAATTCCGCAGCGAGCATGGGCTTGTCGAGGCCGGATCCGGCACGCTGATCAGCGAGCAGCAGCTTTCCGAGATAAACACGCAATTGATCAATGCCCAGGCCGAGACGGCGAAGGCCGAGGCAAAATATGCGCGCGTCAAATCGATCATCGACGCCAAGCAGACCGATGCGATCGTCACGGATGTGCTCGACAGCTCCATTTCGAACGAGCTGCGCAAGAAATATCTGGAGGCTTCCAAGCTCGAAACCGAAATTGAGGCGCGGCTCGGTCCCGATCACGTCCAGGCGGTTCGGCTTCGTGCGGAGATGGAAGAATATAAGAGACTCATGTTCGATGAGTTGAACCGCATCGCCGAGAGCTACCAAAGCGAGCTGCAGGTCGCGAAGTCGCGGGAAAATTCCTTGCGTGACAGTGTCACACAGGCAACGGGCGTTGCTGCGACGGCCGGCGAAACGCAGGTGCAGGTTCGCGAACTCGAGCGCACGCGCGATACCTACAAGAATCTCTATCAGAGCTTCCTGACGCGCTACCAAGAAGCAATTCAGCAGCAGAGCTTCCCGATTACGGCTGCCCGCATCATCACGATGGCGGAAACCCCAACGAAGCCGAGTGCACCGAAGAGAGCCCTCGTCGTCGCTTTTGCGATGTTCCTCGGATGTGCGGTCGGAAGCGGTATAGGCGCTTTCCGGGAATTCCGGGATCGGTTCTTCCGTACCGGCGATGACATCAAGGAAGTACTCGATGTCGAGTCGCTTGGCGTCATGCCGCTGGTTGACGATAACGTCGATGATCCGTCCCTCGTCGATCCAAGCAATCCGCGAAGCATCGCCAGGGGTAGCAAGACCACGACCTATGTCGAGGAGCACCCGCTCTCAGCGTTTGCCGAGACGCTTCGGAGCGCCAAGATCGCGATCGACCTCAGTGCGGCCGATCAGCGCTGCAAGGTCATAGGCGTGGTGTCGAGCCTGCCCGGAGAGGGGAAGTCGACGACATCCATCAATTTTGCCAAGCTTCTGGCAATGCAGGGCGCCCGTTGCCTGCTTATCGACGGCGACATGCGCAATCCCGGTTCGACCCGGGCAATCGGCCGTCATGCCGAGGCCGGCTTGCTCGAGGCGATCGTCGATGGCCGTCCTCTCAAGGATCTGATCCTTCTCGATCCCAGAACGAAGCTTGCATTTCTGCCGACGGTTGCAAGGTATCGTGTCCCGCATTCCTCGGAGCTGCTCGCCTCACGCGGCATGGATCAACTTCTCGAAATGGCGCGTCAAAGCTTCGACTACATTATTGTCGACCTGCCGCCTTTGGCGCCTGTTGTGGATGCGCGCGCCATCAACTCCAAGCTCGATGCAGTGGTTTTCGTTATCGAGTGGGGGAAAACATCGCGTAAGGTCGTGCAGTCCACCCTGCTGTCCGAGCCGGAGCTCTATGCGAAATGCGTCGGTGCGATATTGACCAAGGTCGACCCGTCGCAGATGAAGCTTTATCGCACATTCGGCTCCAGCGAGTATTATTATAAGCGGTACTCGCGATACTACACTGAAAGCTGATGCTTCGCGGTCAG
Organism: Rhizobium sp. NZLR1b; assembly: GCF_019685155.1. Taxonomy (NCBI): domain Bacteria; kingdom Pseudomonadati; phylum Pseudomonadota; class Alphaproteobacteria; order Hyphomicrobiales; family Rhizobiaceae; genus Rhizobium; species Rhizobium sp. NZLR1b. Next base: position 65,896 of record NZ_JABDWC010000026.1, on the reverse strand, counting down.
TTCGTTTCGGTTACTAGGATTGTTTTCGTTGTCGTCGCCGTCGCCTTTGCGATGTTCGCCGGTCGAGAGCTGTACGCTTCGATAAGAACGGCCAGCATCTCGATCGTCGCGGAAAGGATCGAGCGTGGCGCCACGGTCGCGAATGACGTCACCGCCAAATACGCGGCGCGGACCGTCGCCATGGTTGACGGGCATTATTGCCGATCCGACATCGTGGCTCCTGGCGTTACTCTCGTCTTGGCGCAACTCGATCGGCAGAATATCGATGTCGATTACGACGCTTGGGCTGCGGCCGCATCGGGTGCCCGTCACTTTCTACAGCATGCGGTTTCGTGCATGCCGACGAACAGCAATTTTTGGCTTCGTCTCGCGGCCGTCCAGTCTGTGATTGCGGAAGAGCCGCTTTCGATTGCCGGAATGATGAAGCGTTCGGTTGCTCTCGCGCCCCACGACGAGTCGATGATTTTGACCCGGTTTTATTTCTGGAACGATTTTACTGACGCAACGCTTTCAGCGGCAAAGACTGCGCTCGATAGCGATCTCACGACGATGCTGAAACTTGGCGACCGTTGCAGGGTCAACGTCACCATTAAAGTCATCAGCCCACAACTCCGCCCTATCTTCGACCGAGCCTGGGCAGGCGTTGGGGACCGAGCGACAGCGCGATTCCGGCAGCGCTGCAGCAAATAATCATCAGCGTTTTTCTGCCGAAGGCTCCGGGGGTCACAACGTCCGTTGTTCAACGCTCGCCGCGACGCTCGCGCGGCGGGCGTTGTCGATTGATTGGCTATTGATCAGACGGTGGCGCCTGAGACAAAATCCGTGCCCGTAATATTGAGCGTCAAAATACCGGCATCCGTGTGACCTTGGCCGTCGGAGATCTTATAATACTGGATGGTTTCTGTGACGTGATCGCCCGGTGCGATATCTGCTGCCAGATCATAGGTGAATGAGCCGTCGGCCTTGACATGGAACGTACCATAGGTGCCGGCGACGTCGGTGGTTGCGCTCGGGTTGCCGTTGACGTTCGTGCCGGCGAACTGACGGAGGAAGAGATGTCCATTGTCGCCGGGAATGTCGTTGTCGAGCGCATTGCCGCCGATCGGGCTGCCTTCGTTGAAGCTGTAATGGTCGTCGACAGCGATCGGCTTGACCTGAGTGACGCCCTGAATATTCAGGGTGAACAGGCCGACATCGGTATGACCGCTGCCGTCGGAGATCTTGTACGAGACCTTTTCCTGGAGCAATTCACCATTGGTGAAGTTGACCTTCGCAGCAGCGCTCAGAACATAGGTGTAGCTGCCGTCCGGTTTGACGAAGAAGGTGCCGTAGTCGCCCTGGATTTCAGTAACCTGGCTGTTGCCCTGCTTGGCGCCAACGCTCTGCTGGTCGAATGCGCGAAGGAATAGGTGGCCGTTGTCAGATGAATCGTTGCTCAGCAAGTTTCCCGAGATGACGTCGGTTTCCAGAAATGTTGCAGTATCGTCGGTTGCGTGAATAGCCATTGTTGTCTCTCCTTGAATTGATCTTCGCTGGCCAATTTTAACCTTAGCGACGGGTAGGATTAAGGATATGTTAATACAGAGAGTCAAGGCTGAGATTAACATGATATGAACATTAGAGCGCCTTATATGCAATAATGGCACACCTACAATCGGGGTAATAGGATGAAACACTGGCAGCTTAGTGCATTAATAATAAGTGAATACGCAGTGTAACGGACGGCTGCATATATTTCTTCAGAATGTAAGGAATTTTATTCTGAGGCAATCAATGGGAATACAGATATTCACTTCCATGTCGATGAAATTGTCAAATAATCACATTGGGCTAGCAATCTCTTTTGATGATTTTGCCGTGTAGTCTCGATACCCATCTCACATCATATTAAGTTCATCACTGTCATTTCCATTGTAGGATACGCTGAGGGAGAACCTTCGCAGTTGTGGCGGCATGATCACAGCAATCCGCCGGTTACGCAAAATGGACTGCTATCGAACTGACATTCTAGTAAAAATACATATCTTTTGTGCGTTACAACTTTGGCGCCATGAAAAATTACCTTGAAGACGAAGAAAGTACCCCCTGCGATCAAGAATATCGACAGATAGAAAGAATTTTAGTGTTTCATTTTAGCTGACGGAGAGGGAGGCGGGCTTAGAAGATTTCCATTACCTCCGGGAGATCAGAGCATGACCGTCTACTACGTGAATTCAGCGACAGGATCCGACCACAATAGCGGAACCACGGAGAATTCGGCTTTCGCGACATTGTCCGCCGTCGAGTCACTGAGGCTGAACCCCGGCGACAGCGTGCTGCTTGCTGCCGGAAGCGTGTTCAATGAACAATTCGATTTGAAATACTCCGGAAGCGTCACGGCTCCGATCACGATTGGCAGCTACGGTCTTGGCGACGCACCGGTCATTCACAGCAGCAATGATGGCATCCATGGTTCCAAGGCCTCGAATATCGTTATCGAGAATATCAAGATCGCCGACACTGGGGCGAACGCGATATATGCAGGGAACGTGTCCAACTGGGTCGTGCGGAACGTCGAGGTGACGAATACGGGCCTTGCCGGAAAGCCCGGATCCGTCAGTTTCCAAAGCAGCCAGAACATCACCATCGAGAACAGCACGCTGACCGGTGTCCATTCCGATGGGATTTGGATGGAGAAGGTCAACGGCGTCACCTTGATCAACAACACCGTCACCAACGCCCAGGGAAGCGCGGCAGACGCCATTCAGCTCAACGACAGCAGCAACATTCTCGTCAAGGACAATCATCTGGAGCAGACGCAAACCAACAGCGCCAAAGGTGTCCTGGTGCTGATCCGAGCTCAGGATGCCCTGGTCGAGGGCAACACGCTCATCGGCGGCGGCTTCGGCTTGAGTGCTCAGGCGGGCACCAATATAGCCATCCACGATAACAACATCTCGGGATATGGCGGCTACAGTTGGTCCTATGGCATCGGCCTTGGCGATCAGGGCGATGCGAAAAACTATGACATCAGCGGAAATTATATCCATGGCGGGGTTTATGGGGTTCTGGTCAGCGCCGCCGGCAACCCCGTCTATATTCGCGAGAATATCGATGTTCATGACAACGTTTTTGACGATCTGTCCTCCGCGGCACTTAAGGTCGACCGGCCTGCGTCGGGCTCCTTCCATGATAATATTATAGATAGCGACGTATTGACGCTGACGATGCCGGCCGCAATCGCCGCGCAAAACACGTTCTTTGTTGGTGAGAACAAGACGTTCGAGCAAGCACAGGCCGAGCTCGACAGCGCCGCCGGCAGCACGGATGGTGGTGCGTCGTCGAACCACGAGCAGGCGCCTGCTGAACCGGTGGTCGATCACCCTGCGGAAGTGGCCGCGCCACCGCAACATAGCACCCCGGCGCCTGCGACGGAAACGACGGTCGCGACCGTACCTGCAGTCGCCGCGCCGAAAATTGTCGCAGTCCATGACAACTTGAAGATTTCGACCGATACTGGCAGCGCTTATCACGGCAATCTTCTTGATAACGACAATGCTCTTAACGGAATCGTGCTGCTCCGCCGCTTCGGTGACAGCGCAGTAGATAAGCATGGCCTGACGCTGACCGGGAAATATGGGGTCATCCATGTCGAGAGCGATGGCGACTATACCTATACAGTAGACGTGACGAAACTCGCCGGCCTCAGCGGCAACGTCAGCGAAACCTTCCAGTACAAAATTTCTGACGGCGCTTCGCACATCGACACGGACTCGCTCGGTGTGTCCATCAATGTCGATGCATTCCATTCCAGCCAAGCCGCGCACCTGCTGATCTGAGGCAGGCCAACGCTGAGAGAGCGTCGGACGGTTGTCATCGTCCGACTGACGTTTTCCGGCTTCAACGTTCGATCATGAATTGCTGCCGGCTATCGGAATGGACTAAAGGAACGCTGGAAAAATATTTCAGCCGTTCATAAGCAGAGCGAACTATAGTTTAAATTTATAGTTAATACAACAGTAAGCATCGTGTTTATGGCGCGCGACACGGTCATCGCCTTGAGCCGTAATTGGGCGGTTTGCGATTTTCACTTGCTTAGGCCGGTATATTTAGCGTAGCTTTAACGTAGAACCCCTGAAATCACGCGCTATCAATTGGTTTTTTTGTTGGTCACTTTTCGGTGGGATTCATATAATAGGCTGTGGACTTGCAAGCGGAATTTGGCACCGGTGCCGAGGGTCCAAAGGCAGTCATGTCATTGATCGGGTTTTGATGGACCCGTAGCTGCAGTGCACACTCGCCTTTTGGGGTTGTGTGCCATGCGGTATGAGAGGAATATTTCGTGTTTCAGAGTTCGGCAACCGATGTCAGCGAGCCATCCCAAGCTTTACGGAAGTGCAAAGGCGGGCTTATCTTCATTGGCATAGCTAGCGCGCTTATCAATATCCTTTATCTTACAAGTTCATTTTTTATGCTTGAGGTGTATGACAGAGTCATCCCAAGCAAAAGCATACCGACGCTGACTGCCTTGGCAATACTTGCGTTAACTCTTTACGCCTTCCAGGGAGCGTTCGAAGTTCTCAGAAGCAGAATGCTCGTGCGTGTTGCCGGTGCGCTCGACGAGATGATGAATGGACGTGTGTTCCGGGCGCTCATCAAGGCGCCGTTGAAGGTCAAAATTGGCGGGGACGGGCTTCAGCCGTTGCGCGACTTCGACCAGATCAGAACCTTCCTGTCCGGCATGGGCCCGACGGCGATGTTCGATCTGCCCTGGCTTCCCTTCTATATCGTCATCTGCTTCCTGTTTCATCCAGCGATCGGATATATCGCGATTGGTGGATCTCTGGTTCTGGCCATCTTGACGTTCTTGACCAACCAGGGAACGCGTACGGTTTCAAAACGGCAGTCCGACGCCGCCAATATGCGAAATGCGTTTGCGCAGACCTCGATCCGCAATTCCGAGGTCATTCACGCAATGGGCATGGCGGGCACCATGGCTGAAATCTGGGAACGCAAGAACGGGGAATACCGGGGCATCAACCGGCAAGCATCGGATGTCGGCAACGGATATGCGACCCTTTCGAAGATTTTCCGTATCGCCTTGCAATCGGGAACGCTTGCGACCGGCGCGATCCTGGTCATTCAAGGACAGGCCTCTTCAGGCATCATCATCGCGGGCTCCATTCTGACATCTCGCGCGCTGGCTCCTGTGGAAGCAGCGATCGGAAATTGGCGCGGGTTCGTTTCCGCCCAGCAAAGCTGGGGGCGGCTTGCGAACCTGCTGAAAACCATTCCGGAAATTCCAGCCCCCCTCGCGCTTGCGGCGCCTTCCAAGCAGGTTACGGTCGAGGGACTGGCAAGCGGGCCGCCGGCTGGCCAACGCTTGGTGATTTCCGATGTCAGCTTCGGGCTGAGAGCAGGAAGCGCACTTGGGGTTATCGGTTTCAGCGCCTCGGGCAAGTCATCTTTGGCGCGGGCGATGATGGGCATCTGGCCGACCGCCAGGGGATCCATCCGCCTCGATGGCGCAGCACTCGACCAGTGGGATGGTGACGCGCTTGGCCGGCACATTGGTTATCTGCCGCAGGACGTCGAACTGTTCTCGGGGACCGTCGCGCAGAATATCTGCCGTTTCGCGAAGGATATGTCGCCTGAGACCGTGGTTGCCGCGGCGAGGGCGGCGCGTGTTCACGATCTCATTCTTCGTCTGCCGAATGGTTACGAAACCGAAATCGGTGAAGGGGGGGCAGCGCTTTCGGCCGGCCAGAGACAGCGTATCGCACTGGCAAGAGCGCTTTACGCGGACCCCTTCCTCGTCGTGCTCGACGAACCGAACTCCAATCTCGATGAAGAAGGCGAACGGGCACTGAGTGCCGCGATCATGAGCGTGCGCGCACGCGGCGGCATCGTCGTTGTCATCGCACATCGATCCGGCGTTCTGGCCGTGTGCGACTTCGTGTTGATGATGCAGGACGGCCGGATGATCGCATTCGGTCCCAAGGAGGAAGTTCTGGCACGGGTCAGCCGACCGGAAGCAGCGCGCACACCGATTGAAGCAGCGCGTACACCGATTGCCGAGCGTGTGGCTCAGCTCAAAGTCGTGGTCGACGGCATGAATGCGGCCGAATAGGCCGGAGGGAAAATTTTGAACAAGATTATCAGCGAATCCAAACGTTCCCTCAATCGTCATGTCGCCATTGTCGGCGTGTTGTCGCTAGCTCTCGTTTGCGGCATTGGCGGTTGGGCAGCAACGACGGAACTTTCGAGCGCCGTCATCGGCGAAGGCGTGGTCGTCGTCAATGGTGATGTCAAGAAGGTCCAGCACCTGATCGGTGGTATCGTCTCGAAACTGCTGGTTTCCGAAAATGACCATGTGACGGCTGGACAGGTGTTGATACAGCTCGATGGCACGACGACAAAAGCACAGCTTTCGATCGTCGAGAGCACGCTCGCTCAGCTTTATGCGCGCCGTGCCCGTCTGAAGGCCGAACGGATCGACGCCGAGTCATTCGATGTCGAGGAAAACATCAGTGATCTGACATCCAGCACCGCCGCGCGGGATCTGCTCGACGGCGAGACGAAGTTGTTCGATAGCCGCAGATCGGCGCTGATCGGCATGAAGAGCCAGTTGGCGTCGCGCAAGGATCAGCTGGCCGAGCAGATCAAGGGCTTGGTCGTTCAGATCGACGCCACCAATGATTCCCTAGGCCTGATCGAACAGGAGCTCGAGGGCGTCGATACGCTCTACAAGAAGGGGCTGGTTACGCTCCAGCGTTTGAATGCGCTCAAGCGCGCCCGCGCCGAACTCAAGGGTAACAGCGGCCAGGAAATCGCCGCAAAGGCGGAGGCCGAAGGCAAGGCAATCGAGATCGATCGCCAGTCAATCCAGCTGGACGAGGATCGTCGTTCGGAGATCGCGAAAGAACTGACCGACGTTGAGGCGAAGATCGCCGAGAATGAAGAGCGCCGCGGAACCGCTGTCGATCAACTCCGCCGTCTCGACATTACCGCGCCGCTCAGTGGGCGCGTTCACGAACTCTCTGTTCACACGGTCAATGGCGTCGTCAATCCTGGTGAGACGCTGATGCTCGTCGTTCCCGAAAATGACGATCTGACGGTTCAGGCGAAAGTCGCCACTCGCGATATCGACCAGGTTCACGTCGGCCAGTCCGTCGATGTGCGTTTCAGCGCCTTTGATCAGCGCACGACGCCTGATGTGCGCGGCGAGATCACCTCGATTGCACCTGATATCGTCAAGGATGAGCGGACGGGCATCAGCTATTATCCCCTTCGCGTCAAGCCGGAGGCTGCAAGCATCGCGAAGCTGAAGTCGATAAAGCTCTATCCCGGCATGCCGGCCGAAGTCTTTATCAAGATCGCCGACAGGAACGTCATCTCCTATCTGACGAAGCCGCTGACCGATCAGATGCAGCACGTATTTCGTGAGGAGTGATGGCGCTTGGACCGCGTCGTTGCGAGGGTCCTGACATATGGCATTTCCGATCAGCGAGGCCGCATGAGGCCATAGCCGCGTCAAACCCGGCATGAGTGGTCGACTTCAGAAACTTGTAATCCTGCTGCCGCTTGGTTCAAGGAAGGACGCGTGACCTCTGGGCTCCGCCGAGATATGGTTTCTCCATGATACGTTTGCGGCTTTGGAGCACGGTGCCAACTGAGAGACGATCGGTCTATGGATGGCTTCTGCTTTCGGCGTGTCTGGTTATGCTCTCAGCGCCCGAAAGCGGTTATGCCGAAAATTCCCCGCCGATGAAAATAGTAGCCTTCGGAACATCTTTGACGGCCCGCGGGGGGTGGCAATCGTCTCTCGAGACGGCGCTTGCAGCCTGCCTGCAAAGGCCGGTGACGGTCGAGAGCGTCGCAAAGAGTGGCGAGACGTCGCTATGGGCTCTCACCCAGATCGATCGCGTTATTGCCGAGCAGCCGGATATCGTGCTGATCGAGCTTTACGCCAACGATGCGGCATTGCAGCGGTTTGTGTCGCTTGCGCAAAGCCGAAAGGATATCGGCGATATCCTCGACCAGATTCGGCTGCGCCTGCCGCACGCGCGGATCATCGTCATGGCGATGAATCCGTTTTCGGGACTGCGTGGCCTTATCCGCCCCTTTGTCGGCAGCTACATCTCGGCCCATGAGGCGGAGGCCCAGAAACGAGGTCTGGAGTTTGTCGACCACCGGCCCAACTGGCAGCGTCTGACATCGGGGGATCTGGCCGCAGCGATTCCTGATGGTGCCCATCCGCTGCCCGACATTGCTTCCAAAATCATCGTGCCGGAACTTGTCAAACATATCGCCGGCGGCAACTGCAAAGACTGAAGATTCCTGCCTTGCCGATAAAGCGTGTCGCGATCTTTCAGATTCGCTTGTCACGCTTTAGGTCTTTGTTTTTACGCATGTCTTTATCGCAAAACCGCGGCACACTTTTGCGAGACATGCTCTAGGGTCCGCGGGGGGCTTGGGGTCAGACTGTCGCCAGATAGCCTTTAAGGTAGGTGACCAGCGAAGCCCGTCCAACCTCTGACGGGTCCTCGTGAGACGGGCTGTCCAGATCGTCGAGAAGATAGTTTTTGAGATCCTCGTCGGTATGCGCGACATAGATGCCCGGTCGGCCGGCGAGCTGGCCTACCGTGGCAAGCTGATGATCGTTTCGATGCTCGCCAAGCGACGCCTGCCGGGGAACGAGAATGATCGGTTTTCCAAAACGTTTTGCGGTCAGCACCGTGCCAATTCCCGCATGCGAGACGATAACGCTTGCATCGAAAAAGACCCTATCGAAGTCCGCGGGCTCGATATTCTTGATCCATTTCATATTCTGTGGCGTGTAGGTGCCCTTGCCGATTTGCGCCAGAACCGGCTTGGAAAGTTCTTTCGCGAAGGTGTCGACTGCCTTGACGAGGCGATCAAACGGCAGCTGCGTTCCGACGGTGACAAGGATCAAAGGACAGCTCCTGCGTAGTGGGGGCCATCCGGCCGCGACAAATGTTGCCATTGCGTGAGCCAGAGCGACGCGATACGGCCAGCCAATTTTCCCGATAGGGAGAGCTTCTCGACATTGGCGACACTATCGATCCAGATCGTCCGCTTGCCCGTCAGTTTGCCGGCAAGCAGGCAAAAAAGGCCGGGCGCCGCACCTGTGGAGATGACGACGTCGGGCTTGTGTTTGATAACGATGGCGAAGGCGCTGAAAAAGCACCGGATCGACATGGTAATCGAGTCGCGGCTGCAATCGGGAAGGACCAGGCCGTCGCGAATGTCGTATTTGGCAAGCAGCCCTGGGATGGTCGTTGCAAAGACGATATCGCAGCCCTCGAAAGCGCTCCGCATGGCCATCATCTGCTCCCAGTGGCCGCCTCCCGAGGAGGCAGCGAGAACCTTCAATTTTTTCTCAGTCATAGACAGGCATCCCCTATATTTGACCGACGACAAGAGCGAAAAACCGTTCGGTTCGAACAGCAGTTGTGTCAGAGTAATTCAGTGATAGTCTACCATTCTTGGCCCGGTTGGTTGAATCCATGAAGTTCATCGACGCCGTTACGCATGATGCTTTTGGCTGAAACATAGTAAGGGCCAGAAATTCTCCAAGGGCGTTTGCGCAAACAATATCAGAGGGCGGCATTGGGCTTGTATTCCTGATAGGCATGTCCGAGAATCCCGTTAACCATGCCGGCGCCGCGCAGAACATGGGTGAGAGCCCGCATGCCCCAGTAGGGTGAAATCAAGATCGCCGGCAGCATGACCAGTCCAAGCACGACTCTCGTGGCGCCATAGGCGGCGCGATAAATCCGGCGCTTGAGGTTGCCATGCAGAACCTCGCTGACTGCGAAGGTATTGCCCAGCCGATACTGTCTTTGCAACACCCATTTCCAGGTCATTCGGTTTGCCGGAACGATGTCATAGACAAGGGCCTTGTCAGCCCAGAAAACCTGCATGCCGCGGCGGATGGCCTGATTGAAGAAAAGATAGTCCGTGCCGCCGGTGAAGCGCATTTTCTCCTCAAAACGAAGATTCCACGAGCGGATCAGGGGATAGTCGAACATGACGTTATTCGAAGCCGCATAACCGATACGCTGGCCGTCCACGTTCTTCTTGCGCTCGAATACCCTGGCCTTGATGAAATATTCCGGTGGGTTTTCCGGATAGACCGGCTGGACGGGGCCGTAGACGCAATCGGCGCGGCTTTTCTGGCGAGTCTCCAGCATAGCGTCCAGCCAGCCGTCGACCGGCCATTCGTCATCGTCGAGAAAGCAGAAGAGGTCTGTGCCCGGAGGTGCCGAATCCAGCGCGCGGTTGCGGGCAAAGGGGATGCCCTGGTTTTGCTCGACGACGTAGATCAGGTCGTAGGCGCCTGTCTGGCCGAAGCTCTCCACCGTTGCCTTGGCGCTGCCGGCCGCATCATTATCCACGATCACCATGGTGAGATGATAGGGGCGGACGGGGTGCCTGATCTGGCGCGTCATGACGTCAAGCAGCTTGGCGATCCCGTCCAGACGCCGATAGGTCAGCACGCCGACGGCGATCTTCAACGGCGCTGCGCCGACGTCGGTACCGGCTGCTGAATGCGGGAAAGTTTCTTGCTGGTTCACGACTGTCCCCTCCGCAGCATCTTTCCCAAACGCTTGCGCGCCGCCATCAAGGCCAATTCGGTCGCGGCATCATCGCCGAACGGACCGCCCGCCACCATGTTGCGCGCTTCGCTCCGGAGCTTCAGCAGCGATGTCGTTTCGGCAATGCCGCCGGCCACCAGGCTCTTGCCGAGCGCCTGCAGCCCGTCGTAGCGGCGTGCCAGTTCCAGCCCTGTCGCGATCATGATCCGCGGGCGCAGCGTCTTTGCCCTGCTTGTGCCCGTATAGCGGTTTGAGGCATGAATGCGCTGAAACGTCAGCGGTGTTTCAACGATGGCGCCGCGGCCGAGATAGGCTGCGGCAAACTTAATATAATTGTCGCTCAGAACGACGTCGGTCGCGACGGACATCGGCAATATCTGGGACAGCAGGCTGCGGCGGAAGCTCAAGCCCGATGTCGGAACCGGAAGCGAAGGGAAGCCGCCATTGCGAAGCGCGTGCCGCTTGTCGAACAGCGTCACTTGAAGTTCTGCAGGAGGCTGGTCATTTTCCTCGGTCGTCACCCGGTCGAAACACCAGTCGATCTCGTTGCGATCGTAGATCTCGGCAATCCGTGCGAGTTTACCGGGCAAGAACGCATCATCGGCATCCAGGAGAAAGAAGATATCGCCGCTTGCCGCCGCAAAGCCTGCATTGAAGCTCGACGCCTGACCACCGTTTTCCTTCAATATAGTCAGAATCCGTTCCCCGTAGGAGGCAAGAATCTCACGGGAATCGTCGGTCGATCCGTCGTCGACCACCACCACTTCGAAGTCAGGGTAGGTCTGCGACAGAACGCTATCGATGCATGGGCGCAGGAAGCGACCATAATTGAAATTATTGATGAGCACCGAGAGTTTCAAATCATCGCCTCCTGGACAATCGATCACCGCGCCAGCGTCTGAGGCGCATATCGGCGAATTCCAGCACGATACCCCCGCATGTAGTAATATTTCCAGATAGCCCAGAAACGCTTCTTTGATTGCGGCAAGAGATAAAGCGTGGCTGCCCGCAATGCCCATTGCGCGCTTTCGATCCAGGTCGGAAGCGGAACTCCACTTAGCCTTACCCCTCCAGGCACTTCGTCGGGAAAGAGCGCCGGCATGCCATAACCAAGCCGCTCGCCGCGTTTTTGCACCCAGTCCTCGGTGACACTTGCTGCCGGAATCCAGTGATGAACCACGGCTTCGGCGCATCGATAGGATTTGGCGCCATTTGCCGCCAAACGAATGATGATCTCCGCATCTTCGCCCATGGCAAATATCTTACCTGGAAGAGGACCGATATCTTCCCGGTAGCGCACGCTCGGTCCAAGCAGCTCACGTCGAATGATCGTATTGGGGCCCCAGACCTTTGTCGGGTCGCACGGTCCGCTTTGCGTTTCATTCACGATCGCAAAGGTGGATCCCATGGGAATCCACTCGATAAAGCGGGCCGTCGGCTCCTTTTCCCAATCAGGGACGATTCGGCCCCCGAAGACGCCATAGCCCGGATGGGCGGTGGCGCAGTCGACGATCGCCTTCAGCCAATTCGGTTCGGCGCGAATATCGTCATCCGTAAAGACGACAAGATCTCCCTTCACCCGATCCAAAGCCAAGTTCAGCGCGCCGGACTTTCCGGGCTTGTGCTGTTGCAGGATGATGATCGGGAGCTTGTCGCTATAGGATTTCAAAAGATCAAACGTGTCGTCATTGCTGTTATTGTCGACAGCAATCAGTTCCCATCGATCATGAGGAAGCTCCTGGCGCACCAAGGAATCCAAAGTGTGGCGCAGCCGGCGGCTGGCGCCATTGTAGGATGAAAAGATAACGCTGACGAATAGATCCGACATCAGTTACCAACCCTCTTGGTGAAGTCGAAAGAGAAAAGCCTCATATTTTGACTGCCTGTGCGATGTTCGGGTGAAAGGGTTTTAGGCTGGATTCGACCGCGTCTTGCCGAAGAATTCGCGCCTATGAGTTTCGCCGAGCACCCTCAGCTTACGAAGATTACGCAACCAGCGCCGCGGTTTGGTGAGCACGCCGCGGTTCAGGAAATACTGTCGCAGCAGGCTTGGTGCCTGACTGTGCGATCCGCCATGGGCAACCCGATAGACCGCCCCGCGAAAGGGAAGTTTCGCAAGCGGCGCTCCGCGTTGCGCCAGAATTTTCGCGATACGGACATGGCTACCAAGCATCGACTTGATCCAGTCAAGCGAAGCATCCTCAAATCGGTTCGGCAGATCGTAGAGATCGGCACGAACGATCAAGGATGTGCCGCAGAGATGGCTGAAGTCATCATGGCCGAACAGGAAATTGCCGCCATCGTCCCAGATGTAACCATGGTCGATCGTCCACCCGTTGGCGTCCCGATTTTCGGATGCATGTTGCACGATTCGAGAACTGACGAAATCGTCATCGTCGACAATCATGAAGAAGCGGCTGTCGGCGGCGTTCAACATGCCGCTCAAAACACGCCGGCCTTTGTCAGCCCGGAAGGCATCGAGGAAGTCTTCCTTGCTGCCTTTTCCAAGCTCATGCAGGTCGTTTGGCGGAAAAGTCACGCGCAAGGCGGAAAATTTTTCCGGCAGATCAGGCAGATCGGCCCCTTCGTTCGCCACGATGATTCCGCGCCAGTCCCCATTGGTCTGGTTGGAAATGGAGGCCACGGTCTGGGTGAGATTTGCCTTCAGCCTGCTCCAATCGCGGGCATTGTCCTGATGCCGGACCGGTATAATGAAGGTGACGAGTGGCATCGAATTCTCCCTACGCCCGCAAGCTCATGGCTTCTTTTCGACCGGCATGGTCCATCGCCGCCTGGTGACGCGCCCATTCGATCCCGTCGTCGAGCGAGGTTGCCTTGTATGAAAGATCCGTTCCGCCGGAGAAAGCATTCATGAAGCGGCGAATTTTTCCGTAGCTGTTGTCCAGCACGGCGTGTGGGCGGCCGAGCAGCAACGAGCAAATATGGACGTGCAGACGATCGGTGACGATTGCGCGAGCACGCGAGATCTGACTGATGCCGCGCTCGAAACGGTTGTGCGCTGCGGCGTCCAGCCTCCGCAATGCAACTTCGCTTGGCTTCAATGCGAGATAGGCCGACGCCACCCCCAGCTTCTTGGCGATATCTACCTTCCGTTTCGACTCCGTGATCCAGTCTTCCACAGGAATTTCGGAAGGAATGTTGCGATCGGTGCCGCCGACCCGTTCTGCGTCCTCTCTCAACATGGCGAGAACGGGAATCTGGGTGGCCCTGTCCGGAAGTGGGCCGATGGCAAAGGCCATATCCGGGCATAGCCGTACGGTGCAGTCGAAGTGTTTTTCGGAAAATTCCTTCGATTCTTCGTCTCGCACGAGCAGCACGAAATTCTTGTGGCGACCGATTGCCCGTTTGGACTGCTCGATGCGCTCAGGCGAACTATAGTGGATCGACTGCGGGAACTGGATGATCTGCCGATCGGGGAAACGCTCCATGATCGCTTCGCGGAAATCCTGGTGGGCAACCCAGATATCGCCGAAATTGCCGCCGCCGTGAATGAAGATCGGGCCTGTGGGAACTCGCCGTTTCAGCTCTTCGGCTGAGAAATCGTACAGCCTGGAAACATAGTCCGGGCGCTTGCCGAAGCGATCCTTGAGATAGGCCATCTCACCCAGCCAGATCGCCGAGTCGCCGCAATTGCGGATGTCGGGGAAGTCGAGAATCGCGAGCGGTTCGTCGCGCGAGACATAGTCCTTCAGGCAATCATGGATCATGCCATTGAGTTTTGCGATCAGCTCAGATCTGGATAGGCTGGTCATTCTGCCTCACTTGTTAATGTTCGTTTTAGCTTTAAGCCGACTTGGGAACGGCAATACGTTTGGCTTTTGACAGGAACTTGGCAAAGATACGCTGAACTTCGGTTTCCGGGCCATTTGGCTTGTTCATTGCGAGCCACAGGACAAAGCTGGAACCGACATAGAGAATACCGCCCGTGATGACCAGAATGGCCAGGTGAAGGGCCAAGGCCAGCTTGTCGACGGGAGCGCTCATGAAATGCGACAATCCCCAGATGCCGGCGGCCATCAGGGCGACGCTGGCAAGCGCGCGGAAGTTTGCCGCGAGCTGCTGGAAGAACGGCAGATTGATTAAGCGCTTGACGAGAAGCATGTTGACAACGGTGGAAATCAGACCCGTCAGCACGCGCGCATAAACGACGCCCGGAAGCCCGGCCATCATGAGACCGGCGATGATGATGGGAATGCGAACCACCAGCATTTGCGTGTCGCGGATAAACAGCATCTTGGTATGGCCCTTCGCCATGCCCAGCGGCTGGACGAGCGAGCCAAGGGTCTGCAGGGCGAAGACCGATGCAAGTGCCTGCACGATGAAGATCGCAGGAGCCCACTTCTCTCCCAAGGCAAGCCGCATCATCGGGTCAGCCACAACAGCCATGCCGATTCCGGCCGGAAGCGCCACCGCAGCCAACAGGGCCTGTGCGCGCTGATAGGCTGCGACAAGCCGGACCGGGTCGTTCCGGACCTTCGAAAAGCCCGGATAAATCGTCTGGTTCAACGGCGCGGTAGCCTCGCGCGTCGGCAGCGTCGAAAGAGTGTTGCCGACCGTATAGTGACCAAGCTGTGTGGCGCCCAGCATCTTACCGATCAGCAGATACTCGATGCGCCAGTTCAGCGTGTTGACGATCTGTCCGGCCGTCAGCCAGACCGAGAAGGAAAACAATTCGCGGGCATGGCGGAAGGTTATGCGCGGCCAGAACGGCAAGACGGTGTAGGACACGATGATATTGGTCACCTGATAGGCAAGGGTGCCGATGACGAGAGCCCAATAGCTCTGGTAGATGGCGGCAATTGCCACCGTCACGACGAAACCGACCAGCTTTTGCGAGACGTTCAGCACGAACTCCTGCCAGAAGATCAGATCGCGCTGGAGCATGACGCGGCGTGGGTTGGCGAGGCCGCTCAGGAGCAGGCTGAAACTCAAGGCAAGCATCACGCTCGTCAAACGAGGTTCATTATAAAACTCGGCGATCGGATAAGACGCGGCGGCAAAGAGCAGCGCCAATATGGCGCTTCTTGTCACGCTCAGTGTCCAAACCGCGCTGAAATGGGTTTCGCTCGGAGACTCGTGGCGGATGAGCGCCTGATTGAGCGAAAGCTCAGTGACCGAACTCAAGATGACTTGAATCGTCGTTGCAATAGCGACGAGACCAAAGTCAGCCGGTACGAGATACCAGGCGAGGACAAAGGTGCTGAGTGCCGAAAGCCCGTTGACGATGGCGCGGGACAGGCTCAGCCACATGCTGCCCTGGATCAGTCGGTCGGTCACACTGCTCATGGGCGAACGGCTCCCGAGGTCGCGGACATTGACCATTTGAGCGGGCCGCATGCGCATCGAAGGTGCTTCTGCTCCTTGCCGGCGCAGAGGGTATTCATGAAGTTAGAAAGCATCATGCTTTAATTGCCTCGTCACGAAAGCGATTGCGACCTTAAAGGGCGCTTGCCGCTTTCTTGGAAAAATCTTGCTTCAGCCGGTTCAGCTCGACCAGCATTCTCTCGTGTGCTCTTACAATAGACTCGTCTGTGCTGAGCTGGCCCGGCTTCTCTGCCACTCGCTGCAATGTCTTGACGGTCGATCCGAAGACATAATTTCCGGTCAGCTGGCGGATCCGGCGGTGACGGAATGTTACGTTCTTCAATAGGTAGGTATTTTTCCGAACCAGCGAGGCTCCGGCTTCGACGAGGTTCGACGGGCCGATCGGGTCGAAATCGATCTCCAGATCAAGTGCACTCGCCCAGTCGTACCACTTGGCTCTGTTCCCTGGAGCGATCGGGCGAATCGCCCGCCAAGGAACGCGAAGCGCGTCTGATATAATGCAGCCATGCATCGCTTCCGAGACGACTTTATGTGATGCGCTGATTTCGGTCAGAACTTTTTCCACCGACCAGCGCGGATCGATATAATGGATACCGGCGAGATCGCAAACCTTATCCCAGCTGCCGTACATGGCGCTTTCATAATGCGGCATGAACGAGACGGGATAACGCTTCTCGATGCTTTTTGCATCCCAGCAGCTCCGCGTGAGGATGCCCGAATCGCCGATGGCGTAGCTCGAATCGATGCCGAGAATCTCGGCGGTCTTCTTTCCGCGGACGAAATAGAATGTCCAGTTGCGATCGACTTTCGGCGGGTTGGTGTAGCCGCCATAACCCGAGCCGAAGACAATCTTCTGCATGTTCGGATCGAAATTGTCGTAGAGGATCGAACCGATGCCGAGAAAGAGCTGGCCTTCGTCATCGTCGAAGAAGCCGGGTAGCAGACGCTCCCAGAGCCAATGGTTGAGTTCATCGCCGAAATTCTCGTGTTTCCCGCGGTAGGCAAACATCTTCATCGTGCTTCTCCAGTCGGCAAGTGCTTGACGATCGAGACCGTCTCGTCTTCGCGTGCCATGCGCCCGTAACGCGAAATGATCTCGATATCGCTGCGGATTATCTTTGCCGGATTGCCCGCGACCAGCGAGCGCGGTGGAACACTCTTGGTCACCACCGAGCCCGAGCCGATGACGCATTCGTCGCCGATTTCAACACCGGGCAAAATGATGCTGCGGGCGCCGATGAAGCAGCGTCTGCCGATTCTCGTGTGAAGATAGAGCCCGCGCGTGAGGTCGTGGGTCAGGATCGCCGCCTCAAAGGCGACATAGGTTTCCGCGCCGATATGCAATCCCTTCGGATTGGTCTTGTCGAACCGCACGCTCAGGGAAAAGCTGGCCGTCGGATCGATGTCCATTCCCCAGAACTTCGTATAGTAGAGCCATTTGGCCTTCACAATTCCGTTCCGCAGCGGCCGAAATACGTTCAGTCCCCACTTCGGCTTTTTTCCTGTCTGCACCATCAAGTCCGACCCCGGCTGGAAAATTCGTCTAGCACGGAACTGTAATAGTCCTCGAGCATCCCCGTCTGACGACGTAAGTCAAAGCGCTCGGCCACCAGAAGCGGTGCCCGCGCGCTAAAGGCTGTCCACAGGGCCTGGTCATTGAGCAGCCTTCCGACTGCTTCGGCCATTCCTGCGACATCCCGCTCCTCCACGAGATAACCAGTTTTCCCCTCTTCGATCGCTTCGCCCACGCCTCCCGAGCGAAATGCGACGACCGGAGTTCCCACGGCTTCGGCCTCGAGATTGGCCAGGCCGAAAGCTTCAGCGTGACCATTATCGAGGGTCACGCTTCCATGGAGATAAAGCTCCGCACTGGCGAGCAGATCCCTTATCTCAGTCTGCGACAGATTTTCATGGATCGTGACGCTTGGCAAGGAACGACGCGCCAGTGCTTCGATTTCCTCCTTCAAAGGACCCTGGCCGACCATGACGAATTCGACCGGAGTGCCGGCGGCCGCCACGCGTGCCAGCGCGTCGATCATGAAGCGGTGGCCCTTATAGTCGACGAAGCGGGCAATGGAAACCACCAGCCCTTTTTTTCGTGGACGTGGCTCCATTTTGAACAGATCGAGATCGATGCCGATATGATGGCGATAGACGCGGTCGGCGCGAAAGCCGAGCGCCAGCAGCCGATCGCGGATGAAATCGGAAACGGCGATATTCCAGCTGTTCCAGCCAGCCATCTCGCTCCGGCCCTTGGCAAAAAAGCGCACCTGATTGAAGCCGCCCGGCTTTTTCGGGTCACCGCCATAGGTGGCGTCGAACCCGTGGAATGTCGTGACCAGCGGCTTGCCGGCGGCGCGCGCCAGGGGGCCGATGACATAACCGTTCTTGCCGAAATGGGCGTGAACGAGATCGGCCTGGCCGATCGCCGGAAAGAGAAAGGGAAGGCCGATCTGCGGAATTTTCAGAAGCAGTTCGCCGGCCCGCGCAACGGGAGACCGACGGATGTCATGAACCGGGATAGTGGATTTTTTGGTGTGGGCGGACGGAATTCGCGTGCCGGCAAGAATTTCAGCTTCGAAAGAACGAAATGCTACCGCCTGATTGAGAACAAATGCCTGGCTGGCAGGCAAAAATTTTTCCACGTAAATAACGGCTTTTCTCATGAATCTGTCGACGTCTCCGTTGTCTTGCCCATCACATCGCCTCTATTGCCCGCCTGATGCCATTAACCGCACTTCTCGGCGCATTGTTGTCGTCATAAAGATTAACGCGCTTTGCGCAGGCTGCGTCGGGAGCGGCTTCGTTCTCAATGCGCTCGCCGTATTTTTCCGACATGCCCCATACTGTCACGCCTTTCAAGTCGCCACGCTCGGCCGCCACAGTAATCACATCACCGAAAATATCCGCGTATGACGTCGGCGAAAAGCCTTTGTCGCGGTTCAGGAACTGGCAGGAGGCATCAAGCTCGGTGATGAACACGCCGACACCCATGTCCTTCAGCGCCGCGCAGAAGCGCCCCATTCCTTCCGGATCGATCCGGTCGAGGCCGGGACGGAAATGCGCCTGCAGCCCCACCGCATTGATCGGCGATTTCCGGGCGACGAGATCCTCAACGATTCTCAGGATACGCGCGCGCTTCTGTTCGAACACGTCGGATTTTTTCTCCAGATGCGTTTCGTTCAGCACCAGCATTGCGCCGGGATTTGCCTCATGTGCCATATCGAAGCTCATACGGATATAGTCGTCGCCAAGAAGGCGTCGGAAAACACAATCTCGCAGATCCGGCGCATCATATTCCAACGGCTCGTTCACCACATCCCAAGCGTCGATTGAGTTCTTATAGCGAGTGACAACCTGTTTTATGTGACGGTTCATCGTCGCCTGAATCGCCTTCGCGTCGGTGATGTCCGACACCCACTCCGGGACGCGATACCAGATCAGCGTATGGCCATAAACCCTCATGTTGTTTTTTTGCGCAAATGCAACCATCCGGTCCGCATTCCTGAAACTGAAAACACCGGGCCTCTTTTCCGTCGCATTCCACTTCAGTTCGTTTCGCGGCGTTATTGAATTGACGTTATTGATGTATATCTCGGAAGCAATTGGATCGCTGATATTTTGCAGGTCGATTGCCGATCCGAATCGGAACGCCTTGCCGTCGGCAAGGGCGCGCAGCCCTCCCGCTGAAGGCACCTGTGCCAGGACGTGGCCCGCATTGGCATACAACAGGGCGAGCGGAACCGAGGCGAGGAAACGTCTTCTATTCATTTTATCTCTCACGGTTGGCTTTTTTGATGTCCGCGGCCAAATTTAGAGGGCCAGGCTCGTCGGCAACGCGGCATTCGCGTTCAATTCAACGGAGTAATTCAACCCTAAATATACTTTCGCCGTAGGGGATATTGTCAGTGTGTGCTAGACTTTTCAGCCGGCGCCACGATATAAACTGTTCTGGAGGGCGCTGGTGATGGAAGATTGGTTTAGCTATCTGATAAGCTGTTTTCATATGGCATTGCAAAATGCCGTTTTTTTTATGACGACCATTCGAAACGATCTATTTCTTCTCGATGCCCGACAATTCTCGGCGCTCGTTCTCGGTGTCACCGGCGTCATTTTTCTGTCGTTCGCAGCGCTTGTCAGGCTGTCGGGGCGGCTGCGTCGATCGGAGGCCGCCATTCGCTCGCTGAACGAAGACCTTGAGCAAGTCACGCAGGACCTCAATGTCGAGCGTGTCTGGCGCTTGGCGGGCGGGGACAGCACCGAACGGCCGAGTGCGGACAGTTTGAAAGAGCTTTACGAGATTTTGGCCAGGCATCACGACGATGCAAGTTACATGGCGTGAGAAGTCGGCGCATAATCTCAGCTGACCCTAATGCGGATGTTCCTGACTTTGTGCCGGTGCCTTGGCATCGGCAGGAATGGATGCCGGCCGCAGGTCGGTCCCGACCGTCGGCTCGGGCGATCGAAGCCATGCTCTCTCGGAAAAATAGTTTCTCGTTCTTTTCTGGGGTCCCGAAGTGGCATCCAGGGCTAGCGTAAAATTATACCGCCCAGGATTGAGCACTTCGCGGCTGAAATTGATGCTGGCTCCAAAGCCGTCTTCCTTGATGTCCCTCAGATTTTTGATCGCGTTCAGCGTCTCGTGAAAATCGAGCCATTGCGGTTGCCGCAACATGGTTTCGAAAATTCGCAGAATGTTGGGATCGAGCTGACCATTTTGATCCGTCTCGGGATTGATGATTTTCACCCGCATGTTGTTGATCGCGCCGGTGGCGTCGCCGCGAACGATGACGAAGATGGAGCTCGGAAGCTGATCCTTCTCCCGCTTGCCGCTATGCTCGAAAATGCATTCGAACGTATCGGCGTCGAAGCTTGCCGCCGCCCAATCGCTGGTTTCGATGCCGGCATTGCGCAGCGCCGCACACATTGCAGGCCCGGATATCCGCCATGTCCGCAGAAAAGTCGACGCGGTCTGTGCCACCGGCGGTTCGATGATATGCAATGGAAACGTGAAGGTGGCTGGGGGCGTCGGGCGGGGCAGGGGTTTGGGGGGAGGCGGCTTAACGTCAGCAGGAAAGAGATCGAAGCCAAAGTAATGGCCCACCGTCTTCAAGTGTTTCATATCGTTGGAAAGAAGCACCGTTCCCATGACCAGCGAGAGGGAAATCGTCAGCAGCAACCAGAAGACCACGGGAATCTTCCGTTTTCCCACCGGCAGTTTCGCATTTGCGGACGATGAATTCTCAGGCAAGCTTGTCTTCTCCGGTGCGAGAAGGGTTTCGATCGGGCTGTCTAAATCCAGCAGTATACATTTATCCGTTAAATATCTTTGGCTTCGTGTCGGCAATTGGACGCCTTTGGGATGTGGTACTGGCGGGCAGCCGCTGCTCCCGCGGACAAGGGTTATTATGTCGTCGGCGTCGATCTTCCGGCGATGGTATTGCCAAGGCCAATATCAACTATCCCAACCTCCCGCGGAATATCGGCTCGGCCTATGACGCTCGTCGCTCAAAAGCCTCTTTAGAGACGGCGTCGAAGTGGCGCCGATTTCGAACAGCATTCGTCAATTTCGAGGGGTGCGGCAGAGCGAGAGAGAGCGCTTTATGCAGCCTCTCCAGGGCATCCGCTGCAATAATCCACAGGTTGTTTTTTTACTGTGTGCAGTGCTGAAAAAAAGTCCTTACCAAATATTTACTTTTAGTTGCATTTTTGCTTAAACTCTCCATTATACAGCTGGGCGTGCTGATGAGGTGGGAGACTTATTCACATGAAGGCTAAATCCCCGAATTCGATCGACGTCTATGTTGGCAACCGCGTGAGGATCCGGCGAAAGACGCTCGGGATGACCCAGCATGGTCTGGCCGAACTTCTGGGCATTACCTTCCAGCAGATCCAGAAATACGAAAAAGGCACGAACCGAATAGGCGCCAGCCGTCTTCAGCGCATATCCGAGATTCTTCGCGTGCCCATCGGCTTTTTCTTCGAGAACGGCGGTTCTGGACCGATCGAAGGCGAGACTAGCGAATTGAACAAGTTTTTGTCCTCGAAGGAGGGGCTGGCGCTCAACAAGGCATTCATCGCCATCGAGGATCCGAATATCAGGCAAAAACTGGTGGCATTGGCCAAAAGTCTGGCGGTCGCGGGATTCTCTGAGATCGACGGTGAGTTGCATGATCCGGTTGTAAACGGCTAAGGACGGATCGTGCTTCATCTGCAGGCATTCGGCGATCTGCGGTTGATCGAGACGAGTGGCGACTTGGTTCGCTACCGGATCAAAGGGCTGTTGACGACAGCCTGTATTTTTGCCGGCCATTATAGGCATACCTGGCGAGGCAGGCGCCGTCGTTCGTCGGCGCAGGTGCCTTCGGCTACGTCGATGGCTGAGGCGGTGTCCTGACACACCGCGCCCACTATTCCGACAGGATCATGTCGCCGGGGGAAACTCTTTCCCGCGTCGAACCTCTTTTGGCCAGATTCGGCATTACCAGGGTTGCACGACATACCGGATTGGACGACATCGGAATCCCTGTCTGGTGCGCATATACCCCGAATTCGCGGTCGATCGTGATTGCGCAGGGAAAGGGCCTGACCGATCTGGACGCCAAGGTATCCACTGTCATGGAAGCCCTCGAACGGGCGGTCGCCGGCGAGCCGTTCGTCAAGCTCGTTCACGGTTCCTCTTCTCGCTTGCAGGCGATGGGCTGCGAGGTCGACAGGTTGAGCTGCCTGACCGCCGTCCATAAACCCGATCTCGGGCCGGACGACGAGACGGAATGGGTTGCCGGCGTCAATATCCTCAGCGGCGGCGAGATCCACATTCCCTTCGAAGCGGTGGTGCTCGACCGGACGCGTAATGCGCGATACTGGATGTCGTCGGATGGCTTGGCTTCGGGAAACAATGCCGAGGAGGCAATCTTTCATGGCGTACTGGAGCGTATCGAGCGCGACGCCCATGTGTTGTGGCAGGTCGGCGGGGAAGCCGATCTTTATGCCCGCTGCGTCGATCCCCGCGGTTTTGGGGATGGCGCCCTCAACGGGCTGATCGACAAAATCGAAGCATCGGGATTGGCGCTCAGGCTGTTCGATATTACCAGCGACATCGCAATCCCCTGCTTCACCGCCATGCTGGCCCCCGGGGAGCTTGTTCCGGCCCCCAGGCATCTTCACGTCAGGAGTGATCTTCGCGGTGGCAGGGATCTTCGCCGTAAGAGGGACATTCGCCTTGTCGAGGTAACCGGCGGCACCGGGGCGCATCCGTTCCCGGTGCGCGCGGCCATTCGCGCGGTGACGGAAGCCGTGCAATCCCGGCTGACCCATATTAGCGGCGCCAGGGACGATATTTCGCCTGCAACTTTCTCGAGATCCCTCCCGCCGCTGATGCGGCGAGCCTTCGATGCGGTTGCCGCACCGCCTGCCACCCTCCATCGTGACGGTGCGGCAGGCCAGCAACAGGATCTGACGCATCTGCTGCAACATGTGCTTGACGCGCTGCGCAGCAGAGGGATTGCTTCGGTCATCACAGTGCGCCTCAGCGACGACACGCTTCCCTTCAGCGTCGTCAAAGTCGTTATCCCTGAACTCGAAAATCCAGAGGGGGAACGCGCCCGGCGATTTGGGACTAGGGCACTGGCCAAGGCGATAGGGCTTTGAAGATCATTTTCGCAGGTCCCAGTCTTCCCGATGCGGCGTTGCTTGCCGGCGAGGCGATCCGCGTCCTGTCGCCTGCCATGCAAGGCGATGTCCTGGCTCAGGTGGAGCAGGGCGCCAATGTCATCGGCTTGATCGACGGCTGCTTCGAATATGCCGCACCGGTTTGGCACAAGGAAATTCTCCATGCACTCTCGCTTGGCGTGGCCGTCCTTGGGGCAGCAAGCATGGGCGCCTTGCGGGCCGCGGAATGTCATCCGTTTGGGATGATCGGGATCGGCCGCATTTTCGAGGACTATCGCTCCGGCCGGCTGGTCGACGATGCCGCCGTCGCACTCATCCACGCGCCGAGCGCACTGAGCAGCAAGCCACTGACGATCCCGCTTGTCAATGTCAGCGCCACGCTCGATGCGATGGAGGATCGCGGGCTGTTGGCAGCCGGGTTGCGCCAAAAGCTCGAAGATGCCGCAAGCGCGATCTTTTTCAAGAAGCGGACCTGGCGGGCGATCGTCGAGCAATGTGCTGACATGGCCGAGCCCGGCCGTCCGCAACTGCTGGCGGCCCTTGCTTCGAATTCCGTCGATCAAAAACGTATCGACGCGCTGGAATTGCTGAAGGCCGTGCAGGACGCCCGCGACATTCGCTCGAATGCCGATCTGCCTTGGACACTGCATGAGACCTCATTCCGGACTCGACCTGCCCCGTGAATCGAAGGCGGCAATGTCACCGGGGGTTGTGTCACGCTTTTTTCACGGGCTGGATCACGTCAGCGCGCGTATCATTCCTTCAATTGAAGGGAGAAATGCACATGGGCGTGACATTGGCTGCCAAGAGAGACGCAGACCGCGCGGCGGAAGACGGTCCCGACGAACTCATCGCGCTGGCGCGAATGATCGCCTATGCACGGCAGGTCGCTCAGGATGTCAAACTGCAGCTCGCGACGAACTGCCTCGATCTGGCGCTCGAGGCCGTGAAGCAGGAGGTGGGGGAGGGGTTGACCAAGGAATTGGCCGAATTGAGTTCGCCGGTCCCGCAAGTAAGCGTGAGATGTCATTAACGCGTCGATCACGCGACTTCACACCTTCGAACCCACGCATAACCGCGAAAATCAACATCGATTTTCGCGGTTATGCGTATGTGAGCACTCGTCGATCGAAGCAGAGCCCTTCGATCCCGTCGCGGGGGAAATAGCGGATTGAAGCCGAACCCGCGCGTTGGCAATCGACCAATTGCGGCTAAGAGAAAGCCCGGCTAGTTGCAGGTCGCTGATGGTCGGCGCGTTAGGATTTGCCGGTTCCCGTCACATGGGTAGTTTCAAGCGAACGACAAACGATCTTCTTGACGTTGCTTCCGGGTAGGGAAGCGGCGCGAATTCGCGTTTACATGTCTACTGCGCGACCGGCCGATCGAGGGCCGGTCCCTGATCTCAATGGGTCAGATTGCGCTTCTGGGCCAGCAGTAAAATGTAATCGTCGGCAATGTCTGCGATGGCCATCGCGACTTCCGCCGGATCGCACCCCTCGACCCTCGTATTTGCAATGAACTGATAAACCGCCTTCTCGATCTGCTTCCGGCAGATCATCACGCGTTCATCGTAACCAAATTCCGGAATATGCGATGCCATATCACTCATCAGGTCGGCTCCCTCACTACTTACAGTGACCATGACACAAATTACAAGTTGAGCAAGCAAATGCTTTATGAAGGGTTAATTCCCTCTCGAGGTGCGGCCATTTCGACACAGGTTTGGCATACCATCAGACCTTCCGGCGTGTTGAAACGAGACGGGTCTAGGGATGCCGGGCGTGTCGTGTCGAAAGGATCCCGCACGAGGCCGACGCATCGGCCTGGCACCGGTATCTCAATCAGCTGTGCCGGAATCCCTGCACCGGATTGCGAAATCAACGGATCGGTTGTTGCCGGCTTGAGCGGCGCAATTGTTCCATGTCGTGCTGTGTAACCGCCTGATTCTGCGATATATTGAACCATCGTACATCTCCGCTGCCTTCATCCGGCGGTCCTAAACTGCACCGGCACCTCTCGGGCGCGTCATCATCTCCATGACCGTCAGGGCCGTCAATTGTGATCCTGCCGTCGGTATGCCCGGCAGGTTGTCGGGCGGCTGCGGGGGAACGGTTTCGGTCGATTTTCTGCTCTCTGGGAAACCGAAACCGAGGCCGACGGATAAAACAAACTGCGACTGGTCATCGTAGTTATCAAGTAAATTTTTATCAAAAGGTTAAATAATAAGTTTCAGACAGAGGTTGTATTTAAGCATCAATCAAAAGGCGAATTAAATTCTAAAATGCAATAATCGCATGGCATATCTATTAATAGTCTCAATAATTTTATTAGTTTCTATCATGCGCCTATGTCGACCATGTTACATGATCGGATTGAGGAAGTTACGTTCATGCGTAAATAATTCGGTTACCGACAGAAAGTATAGCTTCTGATGCGGGTTGACGAGCGACGCACCTGCCATCCTCATTCGAAAATGTGAGGTTGTCTCATTGAGCGTATCTCTTCCGCGCGACATCACTGTCCGATGCAATATTTTGCGATGCCGACATAGAGGCAACAGCAATCGCTTGCGACAATCTTCCGCAAGCAAAGTTGAGGACCCGTCGGGGTGGGTGACGGGTCCTCCGGTAGGAAACGCTTGCACAGTGCGTAGGTATGATTGCAGTTAAATTCGATCTTGTCCAAGATTATTATTGGGGTTATTATAATTTATGTAAATTATTACTTTAGCTATGGTTCTCCGGCGTAGTATCCTTCAAGGGTCGCCGAATGGAGAGCTCACTCCGACGAGCATTTTCAACCATCTATAATTTTTAGGACCAGGCGGCGACTGTGTCTTAGCTGCGCGCGGTCGGGCGGCCGCAGCCGGCGAGAATGCCGATCAAGCAATTGAGCATACCGTTCGATCCACCGCAGATGCGAGGCCTGAGCGATGCGAAACGGAGTACCGTTGCCGCCAAGCTGGCAAACCTTCTGATGGCCGCGGCCGGCGTCGCGGCGAAGGAGGCGAGCAATGACGAGCAATAATCTCCTTCCCGCCACGGTGCTGAAGCGCAAGGCGGGATGGATACAGATCAGCTTCCTCATAGGTAGATGGTGACCGTCTTTTTGGCGGCGCGCGTCGCTTTTGCACCGGCAATCTGTCGACTACGAACAGCTGCTGGCTAGAAATATCTTGTCGAATAACCATTACTCCATCTATTGAAACTCAAACGTCCATCTTGGTGTAACTTCTTTGCGATCGTGTGGAGTTGAGAGCTTGAAGAAATCGGCAAGAAGTGAAGCAACTGTTGCTGTTGTAATCCCGGCCTACAACGCGGAACGAACTCTGGCTGAAACAATCAGCAGCGTTCGCAATCAAACGCATCATGCGCTCGATATCGTCGTGGTGGACGACGGTTCCAAGGACGATACCCTGGCCATTGCGCAAGAAATCGTTAAAATTGATCCGCGCGTGCGAGTATTGAAGCAAAGAAATTCAGGCGTCGCTGCTGCTCGAAATGCGGGTTGGCGCTCTACCCCTGCCGACCTAGTGGCATTCCTAGATGCTGATGACCTTTGGTCACCTGATAAAATTGAGCGACAATTGGTGGCATTGGAGACAGGCGGCCCACAAGTCGGGCTAGTCTACACTTGGTATGCGATGATCGACCATAAGAATTACGTCATTTACCGGAGCAATGAGATTTCCGTCGAGGGAGATGTGCTCGACGAAGTACTTGCCAAAAACTTCATTGGAAATGGAAGCTCGCCACTCGTACGGCGGAATGTCCTCGAGGCGACCGGAGGATTTGACTCCTCACTCCAACAGCGCGAGGCGCAGGGATGTGAAGATTATTTCTTCTACTGCCTGGCCGCTGAACTCTCGCATTTTGTAGTGGTGCCGGATCATCTTGTCGGCTATCGCCAAACCCCCGACAACATGTCAGCCAATCTGACGCGAATGCTTCGGTCCTGGATTCTGGTCGCGGATGAAATGCTAACGAGACACCCGGAAAAGGGTTTTGCAATCCGGGCCGGCCTACGCCGCTGTGGCCGGTGGCTCGCCCAGAGGGCTGTTGAACAAGGCCAATATCGCGCGCTCATCGGACTTGTGGCTACCATGTCGCGACATAACAAGCCAATTGCCGCCGAGATGCTTGTGGTTGACGCGAGATCAAAGGCAATGACGAGCCTCAAAAAAAAGGCCCGATCATGGCTGAAGCAGGAACCTAATTTCTCTCCAAATCCCAATCATCGCTTTGCTCTAGGAACAAAGTACGATGCGGGTTGGACGGTGGACCCCCCCATTCTTGTCTCAGCCAAATAGCAGATTTGCGAACTCTGACTGGGTGATCCCGCGAAAAACCTCCTGTCTTTTCAATGCGAGCTTATCGGCATCCGCCCGCACCGTGCCGCCGACGCAGCTTAACCCGATCCGGTAACCACATTGTTCGGCTATGTCCCGGATAGCGGGGTCGAAGTCGCCGTACGGATAAGCGACCGCCAGCACTTCTCGACCTAGGCGTTTTTCAAGCATAGCTTTGGAGCCAGCAAGCTCTCGCAATAGGCTCTCCGGTGCCAGGGCAGGTAAACGCACGTGCCGGACACCGTGGGCGCCCAGCGTCACGTCGCTGTTCGCGACTGCCGCAAGTTCCTCCCAAGTTAGCAGTGGAGCCGGCGATCCATAGGCCGAATCCCATATTGCGGAGCCGCCGACCCTATCGGTTGGGACAAAGAGTGAGGATGGGAAGCCGTATCGATGTAGCAGTGGGAGGGCATGCGTCATGAAATCGCGCGTAGCGTCGTCGAAGGTCAGGACTAATGTCTTTTCTGGCGGTTTGGCACCTTCATCGAAACAAGCAAGCAGCCGGTCCAAAGTCATCCCGCGCCATCCGGCGTCGCGCAGGAAGGCCAGTTGAGTTTCGAAGGCCTCCGGAGATTGGCGGTATCGAGCAAGCTGTTCCACACCGTCGTCCGAAATCTGATGATACATCAAGATCGGGACATCGTTCCAGTCGGCGGCCGCTTCCACAACTTGCCCCCCTCTCCAGCGTACTTGGCTAGCGACCTGAAGAGGCAAAGGCTGCGCCGTGTTTACTTCCACGCGTGTCGGCTCAAGGAAACCCCCGTGCTCCACCTTCTCGAACCTTTGGATTCTATAGAGCGGACTCTTGGCTTCGACCGAGAGAGTTAAATCCGGATGCCGGTCAAACATCTCACCTATGCCGACCGCACCGAATTCATGCGGCCACCCAAATCCTGTCTCATGCGGCATATCAATCAGGAGGTTGGCGTGGGCAGTAACGAACCAACCACCAATGCGAAGACTGCCCGCAATCTTATCGACTATCTGCTGGAGTTTTTCTCTGTTCTCGAAATAGTACAGAACTTCACTGCAGACAATGAGATCGTAAGGCCCTTCTAGCTCGTCGCTCAAAAGATCCAACTGCCGATAGGTTACCGCGGAATCATGGTCCTGAAGCGAGGCCGCTCGAGCGACTGCCGACGCCGAAATGTCGGTCGCCAGCAGGTTGTCGACGCGGGAGGCCAACATCCGTGTAAAGGTTCCTTCCGCGCAGGCCAGCTCAAGGCCGTTTGAAAAGCGCCGATCGTCCAACAACGAGAGTGTTTGAAGATATTTCACGGTCTCATAGTTGTTTCGGTAGTCCCAAGGGTCGACCTGGGAAAACAGCTCCTCCCAGTACGCCTCCGTATCGTATCTCGGCACCTCATCGCCCGCTGGGCCGGTTTTTTTCGACGGCGTCTCCTTGGACATCTGCGTTGAGGCTGCAACCGCCCGCTGGGTTTCCTCTTCAACGATTCGATCGAATTCAGCGCGCCCGGTATGCGCCATGCCTGATATCGAGTCGACACGTGTTGGTGTCGGCTCCTTCTTGCTCCACCAACCCGTTACTGTCTTGGCTTCGGCCCAATTTGATATTTTCGCCATGAGCTTCAGCACCTGTTGAGCTACTCCGCTGTAGCTTGGCGCTGCCATGCTGGCGGAGGCGGCGCGCCCGTCATCCTGATCAGGAAGATTGACGAAGCCATCTTCTGCCAACAAAACCGCTGTTGGGTGCTTCAGATCGTCGAACTCCGGGCCGAATACCGTCCTAAGTCGACTTCGGATAGCATCCGCTTCGATTGCTCCGAAGACAACAAACTCCAGTTGCCCCAGCAGCGTCGAACCTCGCCAGATGCAACAGCGCAACCGCTCAATGCCGGGCAAGATAAGGTCAACGATAGGTCGATCCAAATCAATTGGCTCTATTTTTGTTGTTCCGATCGTGCTGGGCACGTCGGTCGGCAGCTGGTCCGCGACCTTTCGCTCCAGTGAACGAATCAACAGGGAACCAAAAGCTTCTTGGGGACCATGCCGATTAAACCAAGCCTCTAGGTCCGGAAGCTTGCCCTGGATCTTCGACCAAAGTCCGGGCCAAATCGGCTCGTCGGGGAAGGCGCCGACCACAATCCCGTCCATTATTATTGCACTGAGCGCGTAGGCGTCAGCGTCAGGTGGGATAGGCTCCGCCACCCGCTCAAGCAGTTCGCCAGGATTGTCGCCCTGACCTATTGAGGCGCCGACAAGCCAGATCGCGAGATACCAGCACGCCGTTCCCAACGCAGCTTTTGTTATTCCCTGGGCGAGCGCCGGCACCGGATAGGCGATGCGCGGATCGGAATGGTGGCCGCGCCGGATCACCTTAAGACCAAAATCGAGATGCTTAACCCTGTTTGACGACAGCGAACCGGCCTCTACGCTAACGTCGGCCATCAGGCCTTCGACCGGCGCAAATTCGGCGCCAACTCGAGCGAGGCGCTGCCACAGGTCCCAGTCCTCGCACATTGCCATCTCCGGATCGAAGCCGCCGAGTTCTGCAAGCCGGGACCGGCGAAGCAAGGCGGCGTGGATCGCGAAGGGGCAATAGCGCGCTGCTTCGGCAAACGGATTGTCCATTTTCACTGCCGGGTGAGACTGCCACCAGGGAGCACCATTTTTCAGACGGCGCCAACCGCAATGCAGAATGTCGGCCTGCGGCAAAGTTCGAGTGTGATTCAGCATGGTTTCGAGATGGAAGGGTGCCAGCGCGTCGTCTGAGTCGAGAAAGACGACCCAGTCGCCTTTCGCCTGTGCCAGTCCCGCATTGCGAGCAGCTGAAACGCCGCGCTGCTCCTGCCGCAGCACACGGAAGCGCGTATCCCGAGCCGCGAAACGGTCCGCGATCTCAGCGGTCCGATCGGTTGAACCATCATCAATGATGAAGCATTCCCAGTCGGCATGACTTTGCGCTATCAGGCTTTCCAAAGTCGAAGAAATCGTTGTTTCCGCTCCATGCGCCGGTGTAATGATGGAAACCATCGGCATAATTGTTGCTTCCTACGATAACGATCACGCTAGTGTACCGGGTCAGTTCGCGAGTATGATGATCTTTACTACTTTGAGGCAAGGTGTATTTAACCGGTGGCAGAAGTGAGCCGAAATGCCTGAACATCTCAAGGATGATGCGCTTGATCGCGCGAAGCGACGGGACCAATGCTGGCGTCGTGATCAGTGGAAGCCCTTGATCCACGTCTGTCTGCAATGGAACGATTTGCTGTTAGAACTTCTGGCACGCGATCTGAAGATGAGATATCAACGGTCCGCAATTGGCCTCGGCTGGTCCTTGATGCGGCCATTGAGCCAGCTGTTGGTTTTTTCGCTGATCTTTCGTAAGGTCCTGCCCCTAGATATTCCCCATTACACCACTTTCGTCTTTTCCGGCGTGTTGGCCTGGGGTTGGCTCAGCACTGCGGTGCCCGCAGCGACGACTTCCATAACCGGCAGCAGCGAACTGGTGCGCCGGCCGGGCTTTCCGATCGGGATACTTCCTGTTGTCGCAGTCATCACACAGGCAGTTCACCTTCTGCTCGCTCTGCCACTCCTCTTCATCATCTCGTTTATCGAGACCGGGGGCCCGACTTTGAGCGTCGTCGCACTTCCACTCGTCTTCCTTGCGCAGGCGCTGTTCACGATGGGCCTGTCCTATCTTGTTGCGGTTGCGCATGTCCACTTCCGGGATACTCAACATTTGGTAGGCGTAGTTTTGATGCTGGGTTTCTACCTGACACCCGTGTTCTACAGCCCACTCAAGGCGAGTGAGCCGATGGCCTTAATTCACACCTGGAACCCGATGGCCTGGATTCTCGAGGGGTACCGCGCCATTTTCGTCGAACACGCGTGGCCTCCCGTTGATATCTATTGGAAGACTGCGCTGATTTCTTTGCCGATGCTATTTGCTGGCATTTGGCTGGTCGAGCGTGGCAGCGCACGCCTAGTGGACGACCTATGAGACAAGGCGCCATCACCGTCCACGATGTCGGCAAGCGCTACCGTGCGCAAGGGGGTGCACGCTCTACCACCTTGAAGGGTTACCTTTTGTCCGGACGGTCCGTGGTACAGTCGACAAGCTTTTGGGGCCTGCGCCACATCAGCTTCGCGGTTGCGCCAGGGCAAGCTGTCGGCGTGGTCGGGCTAAACGGGGCCGGGAAGTCCACTTTGCTGCGTCTGATCGGCGGTGTTGGTCGTCCGGACGAAGGGCAGATCAAGGTGATGGGTCGAATTGGCGCCTTGCTCGACATCGGGGCGGGCCTGACCGACGATTTGACGGGGCGCGAGAACATCTTCCTGCTGGGTGTTATCGCGGGAATGCGGCGGACCGAGGTTGCCGAGCGGTTTGACGAGATTGTAGCCTTCGCCGAGCTGGAGGCGGCCGTTGAGAATCCGGTTCGCAGTTATAGCACCGGGATGCGTATGCGCCTGGCATTCGCCGTGGCAGTTCATGTGCGCCCGGACATCTTGCTTATCGATGAGGCCCTCGCCGTAGGCGACCAAGCCTTCCAGCAGAAGTGCATTGCAAGAGTGAAGGAGATACTGAAGGACGGCGCCACTATCTTTTTCGTGTCACACGACGTCTCGCAGGTAAGAGAAATCTGCGATCACGTGCTGTTCCTGAGAGGCGGACGCGTCGTGGGCTACGGACCAATCGACGAAATGCTCCCGCTTTATACCTCGGCTGTCGAGGCGAAGGTCGCCAGCGTTCCGCACGAACCGTTCGCCGTTACAAAACTGCCCGTCGAACTTGTGCCGCAGGTCAGCCGGTTCGGCAATGGCGAACTCCAGATCACAGCCGTAGTGTTGCTGAACGAGCAAAGCACGCCGACAAGTACCATCGTTGCGGGCGACCGGCTGTCGATTTCACTGACCTATGTTGGCGCCACCAGAGATCGCAACGCCGTTATCGTCATCGGCATCTACGCGGCGGACGATACGTGCTGCTTCGAGACCGACAGCAAGTTGGCCGAATTCGCCCCTGTCGTAGACACGGACACGGTGCGCATCGAAACATCACTCAATCGTATCGACCTGGCGCCCGGCGACTATCGCGTTACTGTAGGCCTTTTTTCGGCAGACTGGCAGCAGGTTTACGATTATCATGCCGAAGTCTATCCTCTCGCCGTGACCGGCCCCGGCCCAAGAAAGGGTATGCTGAATCCTCCGACACAGTGGGAGCAGGTGCAGTCGCGCCCCACCGCGACCTCGCCGGACCACGGCTCATTGGGTCAGCGCAGCTTGGATCGGAACTCCTGATGCGCCTTGCGGTTCGAGACATCGACATTCTTGACCTTCCGCCAGATTTTGAACCGACCGATGACTATCAGGGTGCACTTGTGCTGATCCGGGTCGCCGGTCGTCCGTGCGGCCAAGCTGTGATCGCCTTCGACACCGATGGCGGCAAGACGCCAATTAAAGACCGGATTCTGTCTGCGGCCAGTTCGTCGGTGTTCGAGGCTTGGCTGAGGCATCGGCTGGCCCTCCCTGACCCGTCGCCGACTCCACGTCAGCTGCCGAAAGCTTCCGTGGTGATTTGCACGCGCGATCGTACCGAAGATCTGGAGCGCTGCCTCACCGGGCTTTTGGCTATGCCCGATAAGGCCGATATTCTCGTCGTCGACAATGCCCCATCGAACGAGGCCACGCGCGATTTAGTCGGGCGCTTCGACACTGTGAGATATCTGCGCGAACCGCGTCCTGGTCTTGACGTCGCGCGCAATACTGCCCTTCGCAACACAGAAGCAGACGTCGTCGCCTTCATCGACGACGATGCGGTCCCCGACCCGCTATGGCTTAGAACCTTGCTTCGCAATTTCGAGGACCCCCTAGTGCTGGCCGTAACCGGCCTTACCATGGCGGCAGAGCTGGAAACGGACTCGCAGATCGCCTTTCAGCATTTTGGCGGTTTTTGCCGTGGTTTCAGGCGTCAGGTCTATGATGCCCATAACCTGGACCCATTCATGGGATGGCATGCGGGTGCCGGTGTCAACATGGCGTTGCGCCGAACGATCGTTGATGCGGTGGGGTGGTTCGACGAGGCTCTTGACGCTGGAACGCTCAGTCTGGCTGGTGGTGACACAGACATGTTCCGGCGTGTGCTCGAAGCCGGATATCGGATCATCTACGATCCCGAGGCTCTGAACTGGCACCGCCATCGTCGCTCAAGCAAGGAACTGCAGCAGCAGATGTATGGCTACGAGGTTGCATCGTTCGCCATCCTGACGAAGGCCCTCCTGTTCGAGGGAAACCCGCGTGCGCTCCCTCGCATGGTTCGTTCGTATCTCAGGCTTCTTCGGCGGTTGTTTCAACCTCGACGGAGACACCAATTCAGCCTGCCTTACAACGACGCCTTAACGCAGGTCAGAGGTGCTGTGAGCGGCCCGGTTCGTTATCTGAGGGCGCGGGCGCGAGCAGGGGAGGCAGGGCATAAGCGTGGTTGACATCAGCGTTATCATACCAACGCATAATCGTGCTGCCATGCTGAGATCGCTTTTAAGCAAGCTTGACGCTCAGCGAGATGGGACCCCAGCGTTCGAAGTCCTGGTTGTGGCGGACGGGTGTGAGGACGACACGTCGACAATGCTCTCGTCGCTTGGTACCCGCGTTCCGCTTCGTACCCTGACGTTGCCGGGCGTCGGTCCGGCACTCGCCCGCAATGCTGGGTCGCAGGTCGCGAGCGGCCGTTTATTGATCTTCCTTGATGACGATATTGAGCCCGGGGAAAACTTCGTTCGGGCGCACGTCGTTGAACATCAGCGCCACCCTGGGGGCGTAGTGATGGGGCCCTACCCGCCACTTCCGCACATCGCAAAGGATCGCTTCCGCCTCAGCGCGCGCGCGTGGTGGACGAGGCACTTCGAGCGTGTGTCCCGCCCTGGACATCAGTTCGCCTTTACCGATGTGCTGACAGGAAACCTTTCGCTGGATGCAGACCTATTTCACGCAATGGGCGGGCTCGATCCTCAATTCGCCCGTGCACGAGAAGACTTCGAATTTGGTCTGCGTCTGATCAAAAGAGGAGTTCCAATTCGTTTTGCTCCTGACGCATTGGGCTATCATCTCGAACATCAAACGACGACACTCACCGGAAAGATGGTGCGCAGGCATCAAGAGGGACGCTCCGATGCCTTGATGGCTCGTAAGCACCCCGACATACAGCGGCTGCTTGCGATCCATCGGTTTGCCGGAAGAAAGGGGCGGAAGAGGCGTCTGCAAAGGGCCATCGCTACCCGCGCCGGTTCTGTCCTTGACCCCCTCGTCAAGGCTGGCCCTCGCGTCCTCCAAATGTTGGAAAAGGCTGGCCTTCGCAGGCTCTATGAGAAGGTAGAGCGACAGCTCAATGGATATCATTATCTTCGCGGCGCCGCGGAAGTGTTGGGTAAGGATTGGCGGCTTCCGACAGCTTCCACTGATGAAATCGACGTGCTCGAGATCAATCTGGACCAAGGCCTTGACGCAGCCGAAGCTATGCTGGCGGAACGCCGACCCCTCGCTGCTCGTATCGTGAATGGGACCGTACACATCGGCGACATGTGTCACCGGATCGGCGCCGAACCGTGGGACGCACGGCATTTCCGTCCGTGGTTGAACCGCCAGGCAATACATAGATATCTTCCTGTGGCGCTTGCCGAATGGCAGGGGCAGCCGATCAACGTCCCCCCGCGTTTGTCCGACTTCACATTGAATACTCTTAATAACCCCAGTTTCCACGCGCATATGATCGAACAGCACGTCCAGTGGATGCAGGCGAAACTGCGTTCAGCACTCTATGACAATACGAGGAAATCGTAGCGGCCGACGCTGCTGCAGCCGCGGAGAAGCACCATAGGTTGCACCCGGTTCCTCTACCACGCGGCGCGTTGCCTCGCCTGCAGAGCCATTATCCAACCACGATGATCTCGACGGGCTGAGCGACTGTTTGGGCATCGAGGCCAGGCAACGGCATAGTTCCTCCGGCGGTCCTTGGTGCAAATCAAAATGCTGGCGTCGCGGTTGCGCACAGCGGTTTGCGCGACATGACGCGCATGCTCGATGGCCTCAGGTCGCACGACACCCTCGGCCAGGGCGGCGCCCGTCTCGGGCCTTTCGATATAGGATTATCCTACGGGAAGACCATCCCATCAGAGATCAGGGGCGAAACGGCATCGAGGTGAGAGGTGGCGAGATCGAGATAATGAATCGGTACGGGAAAACCTATATCCTTCAGATCGGACGGAATTGGTTCTCGCATCGTCACTCTCTCAATCGCACCGTGAATACGCCACCTGCACTCAGGACACGAGTCTCGAAAGCTGAGATGGTTTACTCTGCAGCATGCGCCTTCATTTGGTCCCTGAACCAGTCGAGCGTCAGGGTGACGCCCTGTTCGTAGCTGACCTTGCACGACCACTCGGGCATGACGTAATTGGCGTTGGTCAGGTCCGGCCGTCTGTTGGTCGGGTCCTGCGGCGGTGACGGCTCGAAGACGATCGGCACGCCGCCGACCAGCTTGGACACATATTGCGCGACCTCGAGCACCGAAATCTCGCGATCGTTGCCGACGTTCAGAGGTCCCTTATAGTCGGTTTCATTTATCCAGAAATAGCGTGCGAAACCGTCGACGACGTCATCGACATAACCCCAGCTGCGCGACTGCTTGCCGTCGCCGAACACGGTGATCGGCCGTCCCGCCAGCGCCTGGGTGATGAAGTTGGAGACGGCGCGGCCGTCATCGGGCCGTGTGCGGGGGCCGTAAATGTTGAAGGGACGGACGACCTTGAGGTCGAGCCCCTCGGTGCGCTGCATTTCGAACAGCAGCGATTCCGTGCACCTCTTGCTCTCGTCGTAGGACGAGCGCGGTCCGGTGCAATCCACCTGGCCCTTGTAGGTCTCCGGCTGCGGCGACACCAGCGGGTCGCCATAGACTTCGGAGGTCGAGGTGAAACCGAAACGCCCACCCTTCTTCAAGAGCTCCAGCAGCCGGAATGCCCCGAGAAGATTGGCGGAAATCGTCCTTTTCGGTTCCTTCATATACCATGGCGGTGATGCCGGGGAGGCGAGATGGTAGATTTCATCGAACTTCTCCGACGTCTGCAGCGTCTCGACGTCCGACTTCACGAAGTGAAAGCGGGGATCCCTGATGTGGGCGATATTGTCGAAAAGTCCGGTCCAGAGATTGTCAACAACAACCAGCTTCTGGACGTCGGATCTAAGTAAAAGCCGGTCGCACAAATGCGATCCGATAAATCCAGCTCCGCCAGAAATCAATACGCTTTTCATTGGATTGCGCCTTGTGACTTTGAGAATGTGGTTTGTTTATTAGCATCACCTTTAAGGCGTGGCAATTCATTAGAAGTATTCTAGAAAATACTCCCTTATTAATCTTAATTATTCATATGTCTTACTTAAAGTAGTGTCGCCGGATTCGGCATCGGAACGACTGCGGGCGCGGCGCGTCCGTCGATCGCACCGGTTTGTATCACGAGGGCGCCAGTCCGGCATCGGGCTAAAGTCTGACCCGATTTTCGGAAGCACGAAGCAGAATTCAAGTGATGCCGTTTGCCGTTGACGCCCCCCGGTCCGGCGTGCACTCACGCCCGGCCAGGCCTGTTTTCCGATCAGTCGGCCGAGAGCGCGGTCAATATCTGATAGGCTGCAGCGACACGATCCTCGTTGGGGTAGTTCTTATTGGCCAGGATGACGATGCCGAGCCGCTGTCTGG
The DNA here is from genome assembly GCF_019685155.1 of Rhizobium sp. NZLR1b. Lineage (NCBI taxonomy): Bacteria > Pseudomonadati > Pseudomonadota > Alphaproteobacteria > Hyphomicrobiales > Rhizobiaceae > Rhizobium > Rhizobium sp. NZLR1b. Next base: position 28,224 of record NZ_JABDWC010000026.1, on the reverse strand, counting down.
GGATGAAGGCGAGATAGGCGCCGAAGCCATTGGTCGAGCCAGTCTTGTTGATCCACACATCGTCGCGCGGTTGCATCGCTGGCCGCAGTTCCGAAACCGGCATGGTCTTCAGCATCGCGGGCGAATTGCCCTCCAACACGTCGTTCAAACTTATAGGATAGGCATATTGCTCCCAGATGAGATCCTGGGTCATCACCCCTGCTTTGAAATATCCGATGTGGGTGTTGGTGATAGCCTGCTGCAGTTTTTCGTCCAGCTTGATCAGGCCCATATTGGCGTCGACAAAGCGGATCATGTCGCCTGCGGTGGATTTGACGGCATAGGCTTCGGATGAGAGAACGGCCGGCGTCATCCGGGCCGGCTCGCCGCTGCGCTTATAGCCTTGAGCATAGTCGGCCAGCCGCGCTTTCGGCACATCGATATAAGTGCTTTTCAATCCGAGCCCGGCAAACAGCTTGCCCTCCATCAAGGCCGTAAAATTGCCGTGCATGGCTTTTGCCACGATATAGCCGAGCATGCCGATGCTGGGATTGGCATAACTTCTCTCAGTCCCGGCCGCATAGGAGGGCTGCCAGGCTTTGAAATATCCGAGCAGCTGTTTTTCGGTTTTGATCTCATCGGGAAGCTGCAAGGGAAATCCGCCCGCCGTGTGGGTGGCCAGATTCATCAGGGCGATATCGCCGAACGGCTTTCCCTTCATCGCCGGCAGAAATTTGCCGACCTTGTCCGACAGCGAGAGTTGTCCGTTTGCTTCGGCGTAGGATGCCAGCGTCACCGTGAAGGTCTTGCTGATCGATCCGAGTTCGAACAGCGTCGTCGGCGCCACCGGCCTGCCGCTGTCCTTGGATTCGACGCCATAGGTGAAGATGTGGTCCCGGCCGTCGGCAGTGATGGCGACGGCAACGCCGGGGATGGCGTATTTTTCCATGATCGGCGTGATCGCGGCATCCGTGATCGCCTTCAACTTGGTCTCGTCGGCGGCAAAAGCACTTGTGGCAGCGCAGGCCGAGAGCAAGACGGCCGATAAAATTCTTATCCCAATGCTTTTCATAACCGTCATCCTCCACATCGGCAGGGCAACCAAAACAAGCGCAAAAGCGCATGGGGACGACGTTTACTCGCGCTATTTTGCAATCACAAATGATGATATCTCGCAGCAGCCACAAGAAAATCTAATGCATGTCGCCCGGAAGTGGGCGGCGGTTCCGGGAGAACGACATGCATCAAAACAAAGGGCTCAAATGGTTCGGCAATTCCTCCCCTTGAACGGCCTGCGCGCCTTTGAAGCCTCTGCACGGCATCTGAGCTTCACCCGCGCCGCGATCGAGCTCTGCGTCACCCAGGCGGCCGTCAGCCAGCAGGTCAAAGGGCTCGAGACCCGATTGGGCGTGGCGCTGTTCCAGCGTCTTCCCCGCGGCTTGAAAATCACTGCGGAAGGCGAGGCGCTGCTGCCGACGGTGACGGCCTCCTTCGACCAGATGGCGACGACGCTGGACAGGATCGAAGCCGGGCAGGTGCGCGAATTGCTGTTTCTCGGCGTTGTCGGGACATTTGCGGTCGGCTGGCTGCTGCCGAGGCTCTCGGATTTCCAGCGCCGGCATCCCTTTATCGATCTCCGCATGTCCACCAACAATAACCGCGTCGATCCGGCCGCCGAAGGGCTGGATTTCGCCATCCGCTTCGGCAGCGGTTCATGGCACGGAACGCAGGCGCAACGCCTGTTCGAAGCGCCGCTCTCGCCTCTCTGCATCCCCAAACTGGCGGAACATCTGCAATCGCCTGAGGATCTTGCCGGGGCGGTGCTGCTGCGCAGTTACCGGACGGATGAATGGAGCACCTGGTTTCAGGCCGCCGGCGTTCCCCCCACAGCGCAGGTCCATGCCGGCATCGTCTTCGATTCCTCCGTCGGCATGATGGAGGCGGCCCTTCAGGGGCTCGGAGTCGCGCTCGCGCCGCCATCGATGTTCACAAGGCACCTCTCCTCAGGCGCGATCGTCCAGCCCTTCGCCACCGCCATATCGCTCGGCAGCTATTGGCTGACGCGCCTGCAATCGCGGCCGGTCACGGCGGCCATGCAGGCATTCTCGGATTGGATCGGTGCGCAGCTGAGCGCTGCATAAACATCGGAGCGCCCACGGACGTGGGCGCTCCGAGCCGCATCAATTTTGGAATGCCAAGATCACTTTTGAATGCAAGTGTCGACGGTGTCCTTGGTGCATTCGTCAAGGCCGGTAAACACCGGATCCTCGACCTTCTTACCGGATATCATGTTCATCATCACGGTTGGCGCCTTGTAGCCCATTTCGAACGGCCGCTGGCCGACGAGCGCGGTGACCAGGCCTTCCTTGGCGATCGCCACCTCGTCGCCGATCGTGTCGGCGGCGCCGATGACGAATTCGTTCTTGCCGATCTTGTCGGCCAGCGGCTTGAACAGGTCGCGGTAGGGCTGCGGTGCGCCAAACAGCGGCCAGCCGCCCATGATGCCGAAGGCATCGAGGTCGGTATTGGCGGCGAGAATGTCGGTCATCGCCTGAACGCCCTTGGCGCCATCGTCATTGGTGAAGACCGGGCAGCCGGCAACTTCCGTCCAGCCGCCTTCGCCCTTCAAGGCCGCGAGACCCTTCTTTCCGCTCAGCGTATCGCGCATGCCCTGGGCGCGGCGCAGGATGTTGTCGGCGCCGGGATTGCCTTCGATCGTGCAGATCTTGCCGCCCTTCGGCTTGGCCTTCTTGATGTATTCGCCGATCTTGGCGCCCATCAGATAGTTGTCGGTGCCGAGATAGGTCTTGCGGAGAGCGGCGTCATCTGCCGAAAGATCGGCATCGAGCGTCATCACGGGAACGCTCGGATTGGCCGTCTTCAGCGTCTGGGCGATCAGCTTGGCGTTCGACGGCGAGATGGCGATGGCGGCGGTATCGGCTTTGCCAAGCATATCCTGGACGATCTGCGCTTCGCCGGCTTCATCGGAGGTCGATGCCGGGCCGGTGTAGAAGCATTCATATTCGGCGGATGCGTTTTCCTTGTTCCACTTCTGGCAACCCTGGTTGATCGCCTCGAAGAACGGGTTGTCGAGGCCTTTGACGACGATAACCAGCTGCTTCTTGGCGGCCAGGGCCTGTCCGGCCGTCAGCGCCAGGACTGCAGCTGTAAGCAATAATGCCTTCCTCATAGCTTCCTCCCATTGAAAAAGACGGACGCTTCTGCACCCGCCGCGTCATCAACCTGGATACCAGACGACCCGAGGCTCCTCCTTCGATCGCTGGTATTCCCAAGCCGAATTGATAAGCTTTTCCAGATCGTAGACGGGGTTCCAGTCCAGCAGATATCTGGCCTTGCTATTGTCCATCCAGTTCGAGTGAAACTGGCTTTCGATATTGACCGAGCCGAGCCCGCGCGTGCGGGCGAGATAAGCGGCAACCTCGCCATAATCGACGGGCCGATCCATCGAGATGTTGAAAAGCTGCCCCTTGGCGCGCGGATTGTCGATTGCCGCGAGGATCGCCGAGACGAGATCGTCGACATGGACGAAATTGCGTTTCAGCGGCCGGCCATCGGCGTCGCGCAGCAGCGGCACCGTGCCATCGCGGAAATAACGCTCGGCATCGGCTGCCGGCACCAGCGTCTTCCAGTCCGGCCCGCCGAAGACATCCTCGCCGAAGGACAGCGTGAACTTGAAATCGTCCTTCTCCATGATCCACGGCGCGCGCAGACAGCAGGTGTTGATGCCGTATTGGATGGCGAATTGCTCGAGCATTACCTCTTCCAGCACCTTGGACAGCGCGTAACAGCCGGGATAGGCGCGATGCGGCGTCTTTTCGGTCACCGGCCCGTCATGGCGATAGAAGAAATGCCCGATGCCGGCATCGCCGCCGATGAGGATGAACTGCTTTGCCGTGGGGCTGGCGCGGAACGCCTCGAGCAGCCAGAACAGGCCCTTGACGGTGATATCCATCACATCGGCGGGGATTTCCTTGCAGGTGGCGAGATGCACGACATGGGTGACGCCGTCCATCGCCGCTGCAACGACATCGCTATCGGCGATCGAGCCCTTGATCACACTGACCCGGCCGGTTTCACCAAGCACACGATTATGGCAAAGCGCGCGAATGCGTGCGTTGGAAAATTGTGGCTCGTCAAGCAGCCCAGTAATAAAGCGCCGCCCGACCTTGCCCGTAGCCCCGGTGACAAGGATCAGCATACTTCTCTCCCCCAGTAACAGCTAATATCTATGCGTTTCCGGCGTCAATCTGTATTTATCGTACAAAATAGATTTTTGTGATGAGGGGACGTTTTAGCGGACTATTGATTGACGATTCCTGGCGCTTTTGCATTAATGAGCGCAATCGCTTTTCCGGGAGGAGATCGGCTGAGCGAGATCGTAGGCGTCTGACTGGCAACCGGGTATCGGCAACCGGCGGCGAAGGCAGGCCTGCAGTTAAGGGGAGGGTAGTCGGCTGGTCGCGGTTCTCGAGCTCACCAATATTTCAAAACATTTCGGCGCCATCCAGGCGGTCAACGACGTGTCGTTCGCGCTCGAAGGCGGCCAGGTCGTCGGCCTGATGGGCGATAACGGCGCCGGCAAGAGCACGCTGGTCAAGATGATCGCCGGCAACTTTCGGCCGAGCGAGGGCATCATGCGTCTCGAGGGCCGGGAGATCGTCATGCATCGCCCGATCGAGGCGCGCCAGCACGGCATCGAGATCGTGCACCAGGATCTGGCGCTCTGCAACAATCTGACGGCGGCGGCAAACGTCTTCCTCGGGCGCGAGCTGCGCCGCGGCGTCGGTCCGTTTCGCATCCTCGATTACGGGACGATGTATCGGCGCGCCGGCGAGATCTTCAGGGAGTTGAAATCGGAAACCCGCCCGCGCGATCTCGTCAAGCAGATGTCGGGCGGCCAGCGGCAGGCGGTGGCGATCGGGCGCACCATGCTGTCGGAGGCAAAGATCGTGCTGATGGACGAGCCGACCGCGGCCATCTCGGTCCGCCAAGTCGCCGAAGTCCTCAATCTGATCCGCGAGCTGCGCGACCGCGGCATTGCAGTCGTGCTGATCAGCCACCGCATGCCCGATGTTTTCACCGTGGCCGACCGGGTGATCGTCATGCGCCGCGGCCGGAAAGTCGCCGACAAGGCAATCGAGGCAAGTTCGCCTGAAGAAGTCACGGGTCTGATCACCGGCGCCATCGAACAGGTTTGAGCCGCGCCGCTTATCCCGCGGGAGAAATACCGCTGACGGGAATGCCCCATCTGGAGTGAGAGGTCGAAATGGCAGTAACATTGGACCAGACGATTGCACAGAAGCAGCGCAGCCGGCTTGCGGAGTTTGTCGGCGGCCAGACATTCTGGGTGCTGATCGCCGTGCTTCTCGCCTGCCTCTTCCTGTCCTTCGCCACCGATTCCTTTGCGACGACGAAGAACCTCTACAACATCACCCGCAACGTCACCTTCGTCGCGATCATCGCGCTCGGCATGACGCTGGTGATCATCACCGGCGGCATCGATCTGTCGGTGGGCTCGGTGCTCTGTCTCTGCAGCATGGTGCTGGCGGTCACCATGAACGCCGGTTATTCCATCGAGGTCGGCATAACGGCCGCGATCGTTACGGCGCTGGTGATCGGCGCCTTCAACGGTGTGCTGATCGCCTATCTCAATTTCCCGCCCTTCGTGGTGACGCTCGGCATGCTGTCGATTGCGCGGAGCTTAGCAATGGTCGCCTCGAACAACACCGTCGTCTTTCAGTTCGGCCCCGACCATGACAAGCTGCTGGCGCTCGGCGGCGGCGCCTGGTTTTTCGGGATCGCCAACCCGGTTCTCTATATGGTCATCCTGGCGCTCATCACTGGTTTCGTGCTGCGCTGGACGCGCTTCGGCCGCTATATTTTCGCGATCGGCGGCAATGAACATGCCGCCACGCTGACCGGCGTTCCCGTCCGCCGCATCAAGGTCGCCGTCTACATGATCTCGGCGCTGTCGGCCGGCATTGCCGGCATCGTCCAGACCGGCTGGCTCGGCGCCGTCACCACCAATATCGGCGCCGGCATGGAACTGCAGGTCATCGCCGCCGCCGTCATCGGCGGCGCCAACCTCGCCGGCGGCATCGGCACCGCCTTCGGCGCCCTGGTTGGCGCGGCCCTGATCGAAGTGATCCGCAACAGCCTCGGCCTGCTCGGCATCAATGCGTTCTGGCAGGGGACGTTTATTGGCGGGGCGATCGTGCTGGCGGTGCTGTTTGATCGGATACGGAATCTGCGGCAGAGCGAGTAGGGTTGGGCTGGACAAGGAGTCCGCGGCGCACCGAAGGGTGCGGGTGGTCCAAACTTGCTGAGATATGGATCCCTCTGCATGAGCCTCATGGGTCTCCCGTGAAGACGCCGATATACCCACCTTTGGGGAGAATAATAACGATCGGTCGGTCAATCCCGGCGGTCAGGTCGTCATGCTCGCGTTCTCTGTCCATCGAAGCCCCAGTTCCCGACTTGCCACATATTGGCAACCCGCTCCGTTGGTTACCGTAACATACGTGCCCAAAGGCACGGTGTATGCAACTCTCAGCACGGCAGTGCCAGCATCAAAATGCCGGCGATGACATGCGGAGAGGAAGTGAGATGTTGCAGCCGGTCCAAGGCGGCTCTGCGGGCGCGCAGCCTCCGAACAGAAGGAAGATCGAGCTTGTGACGTTCTTCGCACTTGCCTTCGGCATCTGGCCGGTGATCGCCGTCGGCGTCGTCGGTAGCTACGGGTTCGCCGTCTGGATGTGGCAGATCGTCTTTGGACCTCCCGGGCCTCCAGGTCATTGAGGCGCTCCATGCAGACAAAAGCGCTTTCGCGCCGACAACTGTTCCTTGGCTGTCCCGACCCGGCATCCGAAGCGGACGCGTCAACATCAGTGCCTCATACGGCCATGGTGACGGAAGCCTGCCTGTCCAAGCTGGGCGTCGCCTGCCGGTCGTGCGACGAAAACTGTCCCGACAACGCAATTCGATTCCGGCCGCGGATCGGCGGGCCGTTCTTTCCCGAAATCGACGAAAAACTCTGCACCGGATGCGACGCCTGCCTTGCGGTCTGTCCGGTCGGCGCAATCGCGACCCGCACAAATGAACTGGAGGGTCGCAATGCCTGAAACTCCATCGCTCTATCACATATCGAGCGCGGTCGTCGCGACGCTGCCTACCGCGACGCTTAGCGTTCTCAGCCAGCTTGCGATGATGAAAAACGTTGAAGTCCACGGCGATGGCGGCGGCAAGATTGTCATCGTCATCGAAGGGACAAGCACAGGCATGATGGGCGAATGCCTGTCGCGCATATCGCTGTTCGATGGGGTCATCTCCGCGAATATGGTTTTCGAACATGTCGAAACGGAGGGGGCGTAGATGACCGGTGAACTGACCCGTCGTGACATCCTGAAGGCGCACGCAGCAGCGATAGCCGCGGCGACCGCGGGCATTGCGCTTCCCGCCGCCGCGCAGCAGGTGCCTGGAGGCATCGACGCGCTTGAGATAAAGTGGTCGAAAGCGCCCTGCAGGTTTTGTGGGACCGGCTGTGGCGTCATGGTTGGGGTCAAGCAGGGCCAGGTCGTCGCCACCCACGGCGACATGCAGGCAGAAGTGAACCGGGGCCTGAACTGCATCAAGGGCTACTTTCTTTCGAAGATCATGTACGGCCAGGACCGGTTGAAGACGCCGCTGCTTCGCAAGCAGAACGGCGTCTACGCCAAGGAAGGCGAGTTCGAGCCGGTGAGCTGGGATGAGGCCTTCGACGTGATGGCCGCGCAGTGCAAACGCGTACTGAAGGAAAAGGGGCCGACCGCCATCGGCATGTTCGGCTCCGGCCAGTGGACGATCTTCGAGGGATACGCCGCGACGAAACTGATGCGCGCCGGCTTCCGGTCGAACAATCTCGATCCAAACGCCCGCCATTGCATGGCGTCTGCCGCCGTCGCCTTCATGCGAACCTTCGGCATGGACGAGCCGATGGGATGCTACGACGATTTCGAGAATGCCGACGCCTTCGTGCTTTGGGGTTCCAACATGGCGGAGATGCATCCGATCTTGTGGACGCGTGTCGCCGATCGTCGCCTCGGCCAACCGCATGTCCGGGTCGCGGTGTTGTCCACCTTCACCCATCGCAGCATGGATCTGGCCGACATACCCATCGTCTTCAAGCCCGGCACGGACCTGGTGATCCTGAACTACATTGCCAACCACATCATTCAAACCGGGCGGGTCAACGAGGCATTCGTCCAGAAGCATACCAAATTTGCCCGCGCCGCGACCGATATCGGCTACGGCCTGCGCCCCGATGATCCGATCGAGGTCAAGGCCGCAAACTCGGCCGATCCGGGCAAGACCGAGCCGATGAATTTCGAGGCTTTCAAGGACTTCGTCTCGGACTACACGCTGAAGAAGACGGCTGCGATGACCGGCGTCGATCCGGAGTTTCTCGAGCAGTTGGCCGAGCTTTATGCCGATCCCACCCGGAAAGTCATGTCGCTCTGGACCATGGGTTTCAACCAGCACGTCAGAGGCGTCTGGGCCAACCAGATGGTTTATAACCTCCATCTTTTGACGGGCAAGATCTCCGAGCCGGGCAATAGTCCGTTCTCGCTGACCGGTCAGCCTTCCGCTTGCGGTACGGCGCGTGAGGTCGGAACTTTCGCCCATCGCCTGCCTGCCGACATGGTCGTAACCAATCCCGAGCATCGCAAACACGCTGAGGAGATCTGGCGGGTCCCTCACGGCCTCATTCCCGAGAAACCGGGTTACCACGCCGTACAGCAGGACCGGATGCTGAAGGATGGCAAGCTGAATTTCTACTGGGTGCAGGTCAACAACAACGTCCAGGCCGCGCCGAATACCAGCAACGAGACTTACAACGGCTATCGCAACCCTGAAAACTTCATCGTCGTCTCGGACGCCTATCCGACGATTACCGCGATGAGTGCCGACCTCATTTTGCCCGCCGCCATGTGGGTGGAAAAGGAAGGCGCTTACGGCAACGCCGAACGCCGGACGCATGTGTGGCACCAGCTTGTGCAGGCTTCCGGCGAGGCTCGCTCCGATCTCTGGCAGATGATGGAGTTCTCGAAGCGCTTCACCACCGATGAGGTTTGGCCGGCGGAGCTGCTGGACACCAATCCGGCCTATCGCGGCAAGACGCTTTTCGACGTGTTGTTTCGCAACGGCGAGGTTGACCGGTACCCTGTCGAGGAAATCAGCGCCGACTACGACAATAACGAGGCAAAGGCCTTCGGCTTCTATGTCCAAAAGGGGCTTTTCGAAGAGTACGCTTCATTCGGGCGGGGACATGGCCACGATCTGGCGCCCTACGACGTCTATCACGAGGTTCGAGGACTGCGCTGGCCCGTCGTCAACGGGCAGGAAACCAGATGGCGATACCGCGAAGGATACGATCCCTATGTGAAACCCGGCGAGGGGTTGAATTTCTACGGCCAGGCGGACGGCAAGGCCGTCATCCTGGCGGCGCCCTACGAGCCTCCCGCAGAATCGCCCGACGACGAGTTCGATGTCTGGCTGGTGACGGGACGGGTGCTCGAACATTGGCATTCAGGTTCGATGACGATGCGGGTTCCCGAGCTCTACAAGGCGTTTCCCGGCGCGCGCTGTTTCATGAATGCCGACGACGCGCGAAAACGCGGCATCAACCAGGGGGCCGAGGTCCGTATCGTCTCGCGGCGTGGTGAAATCCGCACCCGGATCGACACCCGCGGCAGGAACCGGATGCCATCCGGCGTCATCTTCGTCCCGTGGTTCGACGCCAGCCAATTGATCAACAAGGTCACGCTCGACGCCACCGATCCCATCTCGAAACAGACGGATTTCAAGAAATGCGCGGTCAAGATTCTCCCCGTCGTCGGTTGAGACGACCCGAATGGACAGCCATTGCAGCGGGTTTGCTGGTGTTCGTCACGACGGCATCAATCGCCCAGGTCGTCACCCAGAATGTCCCCCAGCTTCAGGGGCCGTCTGATGCAATGCAGTCCGAGCCCGCCGCCGTCCTCCCGAGATGGGTGGTCGATGACCGCCGCCAGATGCGCGCCTATCCCGACCAGCCCCCTGTCATCCCGCATTCGATCGAAGGCTATGAGCTTTCGGTCAACGCGAACCGCTGCCTCTCCTGTCACAAGCGGGAGTTCACTCAGGACTCCGGCGCTCCGATGATCAGCGTGACCCACTACATGACGCGGGACGGCCAGATGATCGCGGACGTCGCGCCCCGGCGCTATTTCTGCACGGCTTGCCACGTTCCACAGGCTGATATCAAACCACTGGTGCCAAGCACGTTCAAAGATATGAGCGAACTTGGTTTCAAGCCCGCGGGAAGCGAGTGACGACGATGATCGCTAGGGCGAAGCGCATCATTTTGTGGGCATGGTCAGTATTGACGACGCCAGCCGCGACGATCGGATTGGGCGTGCTGACGCTCGGCGGCTTTATTGGCGGCGTCATGTTCTGGGGTGCATTCAACACCGCCCTGGAACTGACGAACACCGAGAATTTCTGCGTGTCGTGCCACGAGATGCGCGACAATCCGTATGAGGAGCTGACCCGGACAATCCATTTTTCCAACCGCTCGGGCGTGCGCGCCAGTTGTCCGGATTGCCATGTTCCTCATGACTGGACGGACAAGATTGCTCGCAAGATGCAGGCTTCGAAGGAAGTGTGGGGCAAAATCTTCGGCACCATCGACACCCGGCCGGAGTTTCTTGAGCACCGTCTCGGCCTGGCGCAGAACGAGTGGGCCCGGATGAAGGCCAATGACAGCCTCGAATGCCGCAATTGCCATTCGGCAGTCGCAATGGACCTGCAGAAACAGACGCCGAGAGCCGCGGCGATCCACACGCAATATCTGATCCCCGGGAAGGCGACCTGCATCGACTGCCATAAGGGCATTGCGCACGAGTTGCCCAACATGCAGGGAATTGATCCCGGCTGGAAGATGCCAAAGGAGCTTGAAGGGACGCAGACGTCGATCGGCAACCCGATCGACGACCTCAGGCGCGCCATGGCCGAAATCCATACGCAGCAGTTCTGAATGAGGCGTCTGAAGGTGGCGCTGGACGCGCTGACCATGCCCTCAGGGATGCGCATCCTCATAGCCATCCAACTCAGGGCATCCCCTGATGTTGCCGAAGCCGATCACCCGCCGGTCGCCCGATTGATCCAGACCTCTGAGCACGATGACATTGTCATCCTGCTGTACAATCTCGCTGCGATAGATGCCGGCCCGGAGCGCCAGGTTTTTTGCCTGGCTTACGTTGCATTGTCCGGGCCGTGGAGTGATGTGCCAGTATCTCGTGCCTTGGCCATCCGACTGCCATCCGCCGGAGGCGGCGAATCCCGATACGCTGGATAGCAGGATGGCACACGACACTATCGAGCTGCCTAGAACCAGTTTCATGTATCCTCCGTCAGCCGTCGGCGTCTCAGGGCTCGTGCTACTCGACTTGTCCCGGTTGCAATGGATAGCCGGGTTTCCCTTGTTGTCACCACAGTAGATGGTGCGCGCTAACATGGTGCTAACGCGGCTCCAGCGGCAACGAGATGATGTTGCCCCGTACGCTGCCAGGCGGAGAAAACGGAAATGCTCTGGCAGCGGTGGCGCAGGTGGATCAAGCCGTTCGATAATATGGTTGCGCTGGAACTTTTGCGATGCGTGATGACGAAAGTCCGGACCTGAACCCCAGGTTCACCGTCCCCGGCGTCTGGCCGCTTAATTTGATGGAGAAGCGGAAGGCGTGGGACCAGCGTTCGGCTGAGAACTTGCCGTTCGTTCGGCTTGCGTGGCGTGCGGCGGTACCAGGAAATCGAGGAGACCGTCGCTCCGTAGATCGGCGGTTCGCTTTTCCAGAATGTCACCGATCAAGGTCGTCAGAAATTCTGCTGTCATATGGTTCCAGTCTGTGATGAACGGAACACCCCTGCTGCTCGTGAGGCATTTCTCCTTGTCGTAATCGCAGTGAAGCTTGACGATATCGACGTAGGTGAACGCAAGATCGGATGGGAAAAATGGCAGTTGCGCTAAAGGCTGGTTGGCCGGCGGATAGGCCGCTTCCCGCAGGCATATGGAGGCATCGGATTTTCTCTGAAACATCAGCCCTAGGCACGAGTGCAATTCGTCGAGCTGGAAATAATTCCCGAAAACGAAAATGCGCGCGTCATCCGAGTGGCTTTTCATCCAGGAAAGAAGTTCGAACCGGAAGGGGTTGACGGAGTACTCAAAAGGCCGAAGGCTCGTGAGGAAGATCGCTTTCGTTCGGCTGAGCAATGATTTGTCGTTGATATATTTTTCAAAGGGAATGCAGTATTTATCGTAAATGCTGGCGCGAGAGGGGGCCTTCACACTATCGTTCTTGATCTCCACCATGCAGTTCAAGTAGCTGAGCGCCACGACTTGATATCGGTCGGTATCGATGTAATTTTTGAGCGCGATTGACCAGTTTCTGGCGTGCGAATCCCCAATGATGAAGATAATCGGTTTCCCAGCTTGAATGTTGTCGTTCAAGCCTAGAAAAGTGCTTTCGAGCTGCGCCTCGTTCGCCTGCGCGAGAGGTGGATAGACTTCATCCAATCTGTGAGGAAAACCGGCCATAGTGATTGCTGAAAGGACAGCAGCCGTGATGGTGACAACGGATGAGCTGAGGGTGATCCAGAGAGCGCGGCTTCTCCTGGTGTGGCGAAGGGGCTTTTCGATGACGACAAAGCTGGCGACGGCGACCAGGACCGTCGCAGCGATGGCGAGAAACTTGTCGCTGTTGTCGAAATTCAGGCTTGTCGACCGCCAGAAGGCGAAGACCGGATAGTGCCACAAATATAAAGAGTAGGATACCAATCCGGTGAGCGCCGCAGGCCGCGAAGCCAACAGGCGCCCGATTGCGTTCTCACGGCTGGCGAATGCGAGCACCAGGCAGGTCCCAATGACAGGGATCATAGTGAGCAGGCCAGGATGAACCGTGTTCTTTTTAAACAGGATCAGTGAACCAAGAACGAGGACAAGCCCGGCCGCCGCAAGGAACGGCTGGGGGCGAGGCCGTCCACGCCGCACCTCGTAATAGGCGAGAAATGTTCCGGCCAGCAGTTCCCAGGCCCGGGTGAGCGGCGAGTAGAAGGCCTGTTGCTGATCATGCCGTACGGTTATCACACACCAGATAAAGCTGAGGGATGCCACGAGCAGCACGCATGGCAAAAACTTGGATTTCAAGTACCGGCGCACGATCAGCAATAGGAGCGGAAACCCGATATAAAATTGCTCTTCGACGCTCAACGACCAAGTGTGCAGAAAAGGCTTGAGAAGGGCATTCGGCTCCCCATACTGAGCCGCGGTGAAATAGAAATAGATATTCGATCCAAAGAGCAGCGAAGACCCTAGGGAGTTCGCGTAGTCTATGAGTTCAGCTGGCAATAAAAGATAATAGGCTACGGGTATTGTCGCGAAAATGACTGTGAACAACGCAGGCAGAATTCTTCGCGCGCGCCGGGCGTAGAATCTAAGGAAATCAATACGCCCCGTTGCTTCGATTTCCGTCAACAAGATTTGGGAAATCAGAAAGCCGCTGATCACAAAAAATACGTCGACGCCAATGTATCCGCCCTGAAGCAGCGTGTGGCCGGCAACCGTGAACTCGGCGTGATAGAGAATAACGGCTATCACCGAGATGGCCCTCAAGCCATCGATCTCTGGTCTATAAGCCTTCAATGCGCCTGCCTTCGATATCGAGAGCGTAACGTTGTCGCGCGCAAGAGCGGCGCTTTTGGGCTCCCTAACACAGAGATCCTGCGCCCGTCGATCCAAATGATCCGGTCAGCGAAAAGGAGGAGCCCGTGCTCCGCTCCCACGTCGTCCTCGCCGGCCGAATCTGGGATATCCTTCCGTGGACGAGCAACGGGATTACGAGCAGGCACGATCTCTCACCCAACCGGATGATTGTAATCACCGGTCCGGTCTATAGTTGAGACCAGCGACAGGGCTCGATCTTCACGACGAACTCTTTCTAAAGATCATGCCCGAGCAAGCCGATGTGGCTGGTGTAAAGGAACCTTCGTGGCTGCAGCAGCCTCGATTGGTCCAATAGGCCATGTCATCGGGTGATGATTAAAGGTGACGCCATGCGTAAAACGCTAGCAGTCGGCGGGGCCGTCTTGATTGCCATGTACTTTCTCGGCGGCATGAGCGCGAGACATGAGATCTTTCCTTGGCCACAACTTTCCGCGCTGAGAAAAATGGTTGGCGGCGAGAAGGCAGCGGCCCCAAGCCGATATAGTTTCGACGACAAGGAACGACTCATCGGGGATGAATCGAAATCGCCTGTGACCTGCCCGACTCAAACTGCTCGAACGGCTGTCTTACTCATTCTTGGCCAATCGAACGCGGCCAACGACGGAGGACAACGGCACCGGTCAAATTATGGCGCTCGCGTTGTCAACGCCTTTGACAAACGGTGCTTCATCGCGGCGTCGCCACTTCTTGGATCGACCGATACCAAGGGAGAGTACTGGACGCTGCTTGGCAATTATTTGATTGCATCGGGACAGTATGACAGCGTCATCCTCGCGCCTCTCGCATATTCCGGATCTGAGGTCGCGCGCTGGGCGACCGGCGGTGACCTCAATCCTGTGCTGGTCGATACAATGAAACAGCTTCAGGATTCCGGTTATCGGATAACGGGCGTCCTCTGGGTCCAGGGAGAGAAGGACCTCGTTATCGGCACCACCGCGGAGGCCTATCGGGATCATTTCATGTCGATGGTTGACACATTGCGTCAGCACGGCGTCGAAGCACCGGTTTACATTTCGATCGCATCGAAATGCCTCGAACCGAGCAACGGCGGCTTCAAGGAGCATATTCCAGACAATGCGATCGTACGGGCGCAACTGGCCCTGTCAAAAAGCGGCCACGGTATCCGAGAAGGCGTAAATTCTGACGCATTACTCGATGGGGATGACCGCTACGACGATTGCCATATCGGGGGCACAGGCGCGGAGAAAGTGTCGCGAGCCTGGCTGAGCCTTCTGCGCGGCGATAGCCGGCTGGAAACCTCGGGATAGTCATCGCTGAACCGGTTTTCGCACCTTCGCACGCTTCGGCCTCGGCTCCCGTCCGGTATTCGGCCCCTTATCACTTGTCATTGATTTCACCTCGCTCCCTGGCGGGGTGGACGGTGACGAAGATGACGTCGTCCAGCGCGCCATCTATCCGCCACCAGACACGCTATGACTGAAAAGGAAGCAGAGGATTGCATTGCGGATCTCGGCCGCGATTGCCGTCGGAATCAAGCCTTGATGATCGAGGTCAACCCTCCGGGGGAGACGCAAACCGGCTGGCCTCGAACGGGCCTCTGGCGGCGACCGGGATGACATCCTCATCGGATGCCCTGACACCAGCCTCACGATGAACCGTGCGGGGGGAAAGACGAGGCGCGCTCAATCCCATCGCCTCGCCGGGAGAATGCAGCGCCCATTTCATCAGCGCCGCTTCGGAGGTCGATCCGAGGAAATCTGCCTCTTCCCAGGAGGCGGTCATCGGCAGAGAGGCGATCATATCAGCGCCCTGCCTGGAGGTCTCCCGTGCAACAACGAGGGGATGGAAGCGGGCGTGGGCCGGCAATGCTGGCGTCTGTCTCTCCGGAAGGGCGGCAATCGGGCCGATCGATGCAGTCTCCAGTTTGTCGTCCGCGCCGGCGTCGTGCGCAAAGGCGGGCGGGCGCATCGCCGGTATCGGAATCGGCAAGGATGAAACATCCCCAGCGGAGCCTTTGTCATCCCGCCCGGCCGCGCCGGTCTGCAGCGCGAGCGCATTCAACGCTCGGCTTTTCGGCGTCGGCAGAAGCGCCGTCACGAGTTTGCCGTCTGTGGTATCGCCGCCAGGCGCGGTCGGCGCTCCCGCGTCTTCGTCTTCTCCAGCGGTGCTGGCAATCTGGATCGAGGTGGGGCCGCCGCGTTTCTTGTAGTTCGCAACCGCCTGATTGTATCCCGGCAGCGGCCTGCCATCGGCCGGTAGATGCATCGTCTGCCCATTCGGGAATATTCGCGCGAGTTCCTGCCGGGACATGCGTGGCCAGGCCCTGACATTGCCGACGTCGAGATGCACGAAGGGCGATCCCGAGGTCGGGTAATATCCGACGCCGCCGACCTGCATCTGCATGGCAAGCGCACGCAGCGTCGAAAGCTTCACGCCGGGCACGTAGAAATCCATCGCCTTGCCCAGCATATGCTGGCTCTTCTTGGCGACACCCGTGCTGCGCGAGCGGTTGCGGAGCATGTTGTTGGTCGTTGGGGAGCGATAGGCGGAGACGATGTGGATATAGTCCTTGCCGCCGCTCTTCTTGTACACCTCCCAGACTAGGTCGAGCAGCCGGGGATCCATCCGGGTCGGCTCGTTCCGTCGCCAGTCGCGCAGAAACCGATTGATCTGGGCAAGGCCCTTTGGATCGAACTTTCCATCCCGCTTGTAGGTAATCGTCGCCTTCTCGCCCGTATGGGTAAAGAACAGCTTGAGCGCCCGATCTTCCGCCGAGGCAAATGATGCAGAACCGACAAGTGCCGGCAGCGCAAACAGAGCCGGCAGAATGGTCTGCGCTGCGAAGCGTTCCGCACGTGAGAGGAGAGTGGCAATTCCGCCCAAGGCTCCGGCCGACAGACCTTGCAGTGAATACTTCAACACGAACAATCCCGCCCACACAAACACTCGACGACGGGCGGTACCTCCGCATCCATCGCGCTCAGTAAGGCCAGCTTATGGTCAACAAATTGCTAACGAGCGGATGCGGCAGCTCCGTGAGTTGAAGATGTGGTCGATGACGACTGCACGGTATGCGAAGCCTTGCCCGTCGGGCTTCAGTCCTTGACGGGTTCGCCGAGCGTATGCATCAGGCGGTTGGCCCAGCCGAAGATTGCGGAAGACAGAACAAGATCCAGGGATTCAAGCTCGGAAAGACCGACGTCGGCCAGATCCCGGGCATCCGCCCGGGTTGCTTGCGGAGGCGTCGTTGACAGATGTGCGGAGAAGTCAAAGATCGCCTGCAGGTGCTCGTCGAGTTCCGCGTCGAGCCCATCGGCGAAGATCGCGTCGATGACGTCAGTCCTCTTTGTATAGTTGATAAACCGGGACGCATGAACGGCAGCACAGTAGACGCAGCGGTTGACGACCGATGCCGCTGTGGCGCCCAGTTCGCGTTCGCCCAATGAAAGCCCGTCCTTCCCGTACATGATCAGGTTGAACAGGGGAGAGCGGACCGCAAGCGATTCCGGGTCGTGTGCGAGCGTCAGGACGTATGTCGATATGCCCTTGTTGGACGGCGTGACCTGCATCGCTTCGCGCTGTTCCTCGGTCGCGGTCTCAAGGTCGACCGGAACGACGTAAGGCTGCCAGCGCGGAACGGTGGTGGTGAAGCTGTGGACGACTTCGCTCATTGTCTTGCTCCGATCAGTGCCAAACCTGCGATGACACGCACCTGATAGTTCACGAAGGCCGCAAGCTCCGAGAGCCGGACGATGTCGGCATCGGTGGCACCGACGCTTCGCAATGCTTCGATATGGCCACGGGTAGACTCGCGCGGGGACACCGTCAGTCGATCGGCGTGACGAACGATCTCTGCGGTACGCTCGTCGTCCACGTTCGTGCCGGGTTGAGCGAGCAATGCCGTCGCATTTTCCGCGGCGCGTAGCACCAGTCCGTCGTAGTGGCCAGCCAGCGCTTCGTTGCCGTTGTGTCGCGCCATGCGCGCGGCGAGAGCTGCTCGCAGGCCATGCGACAGGCCGCCCGGATCACGGGGAAGGAGCACAGCGTCGTGCGCGGCCTCGCTCAGGCGCAGGATCTCCGCACGCTTCTCCATGGCTTCGGCGAGCGCCGAGCCCGGCTTCACGGCGGCAAGAGTTTCGATGAGTGTCAAGAGAAGCTCCTTTGCATTTCGCTGGAGAGCACCAGGTAGGTCTCGTGGTAATCTATGTTAAATTAGCATGGGGTCGCCGAATTCATGCGAAATAATTATCTATTCTCCAGTGATTTTATAGAAAACTCATGCTTTAATAACATGAAGGACAATGGTTGATGTCATATATGCATAGCAATTCGATCGACATTCGACAGCTTGAAGCCTTCGCGGCGGTGATGTCCGCAGGGAGCGTAACCGGAGCGGCCCGCCTGCTCGGACGGTCGCAACCCGCGGTCACCCGGCTGATACAGGACCTGGAGGCAGAACTGGGTTACGCGCTTCTTCATCGAAGCAGCGGACGCATCCAGCCGACCTCGCGCGGTCTGCGCTTCCATGCCGAGGTCGAACGTCACCTCGCCAGCCTCCTCCATATTCGCGAGCGGGCGGAGGCGATCGGTCGTGAAGAGCCGGCGACGCTGACAGTTGCCGCGACGCCGTCCCTTGCTGCAGGGATACTGCCGCAGGCATTGGCGGCCATCCCGGGGGATCTCATTCCCCGTCATCTCCACATCCAGGCGCTCGCGGCGGAGAATGTGGTGCAGGCGGTGGTCGCCCGTTCGGCGGATCTCGGAATATCGAGCCTTCCACTCGAACATCCCGGCCTCGAAATTCATTGGATCGCGGAAGCGCCCTGCGTTGTCGCTATTGCCGCTGACGATCCTCTGGCGGCAAGCGAAGTTGTGCGCCTGACCGAGCTCGCCGGCCGACGCATCATCACGCTCGCCAATCCATATCGTCTCCGCCATCGGATCAACGAGGCTCTGGAGCGGGAAGGCGTTGCTCCTCAGTGGATCATCGATGTGAATGCTTCGCTAACGGCTCTCTCGCTGGTCCGCGCCGGGTTGGGCGTCGCCATCGTCGAACCCGCCACTGTCTATGGTGTTCCATTGGATGGCATTGTGATGCGCAGCGTCGACCAGGCAATTCCCTTCCTGTTTGGCGCCATCTCTGCTGCCGCGCTGCCCCTTACGCCGACAGTCTCGGCCGTAATCGAGGCGGCACGCACGGAGGCCTTGGCTATTCCGGGCTGCCGCCTTCTCGAGGCAAATGGGACGGACGCGCTGGCAGACAGCGTCTACGGGCAAGTCGTCATTTCCGAGGGGGCGTCCGCATGAGCGGCCTTTCCACCTTCCCGGATGGTCTCGACGCCCTCGAAGTCCGCCTGCGTCAGGATCTTGCGTGGCTGGAGCTGCCCGCCAAATCGTGGGTTCCGCTACGTGTTGTCGATGGCCAGCCTGTCGTGGACGTCGTCATTATCGGTGGCGGCATGGCGGGTCTTGTCGCCTCCGGGATGCTCAAGCGCCTCGGGGTCTCCAACCATATCGTGCTCGACAAGGCCCCTGCGGGACGGGAAGGACCATGGGTCACTTTCGCCCGGATGCGCACCCTTCGTTCTCCAAAGCAGCTCACAGGCCCGGCCATGGGTCTTCCGGCACTCACCTTCCGGGCCTATTATGAGGCGCGCTTCGGCCGCGAGGAATGGGCGGCGCTCGACCGCGCGCCCCGCCAGACCTGGATGGAGTACCTCGTCTGGTATCGGAAGGTACTCGAGCTTCCCGTTCGCAACGGCATCTCCGTCGACGCGCTGCTCCCGCGAGAAGACGGTATGCTCGATCTGGTGTGTACGCAGGGTGGCTCCAAGGAAACTATCGTCGCCCGCCATGTGGTGTTGGCAACCGGACGCGATGGTCTCGGCGGTCCTTTCGTTCCTGATATTGCGAGCAGCATTGACCGCAGGTTCTGGGCGCACACCTCCGACGAGATCGACTTTTCGGCGTTGCGCGGCAAGCGAGTCGGAGTGATCGGTGCGGGCGCGTCGGCGATGGACAATGCGGCAACCGCTCTCGAAGCAGGCGTCGCAAGGCTTGACCTGTTCGTCCGCCGCAAGGAATTGCCTCGGATCAACAAGTTCACCGGCATCGGCAGCCAGGGCGTCGTCCATGGCTTTGCTGGGCTGCCCGACGAATGGAAATGGCGCTTCCTGAACTATGCGATGGGCCAGCAGACCCCGCCACCGCGGCCGAGCGTCCTGCGCGTCAGCTCGTTCGAGCACGCTCACCTTCATCTGGAGAGCCCGATCAACATCCTGCGGCAGGACGGCGACCATGTCGTCGTGGCCACACCGCGCCGCAGCTATCCGGTCGACTTCCTGATCTTCGGTACGGGTTTCAGGATCGATCTTGCCAATCGGCCGGAACTCGCCGCCTTCGAACCGCACATCCGTCTCTGGCGCGACCGCTTCCCGACGCCCCCCGGAATGGCGAACGGTGAACTCGAGGGATCGCCGGATCTCGGCAACGCGTTCGAGTTCCTCGAAAGGGCGCCGGGCTCGTGCCCGACGCTCTCGAAGATTCATTGCTTCAATTTCCCGGCGACGCTCAGTCACGGCAAGCTCACGGGCGATATCCCGGCAATCAGCGAAGGGGCAGACCGCCTGGCGCGCGGCATTGTCAGATCGCTCTTCGTCGAAGACCGCGAGACGCACTTCGCAAACCTCCAGGCCTTCGACACGCCCGAACTTCTCGGCGACGAGTGGGCCGACCCCGAGACCGAAGCGCTGCCTGCACTTTCCACCGAAAGGACCTGAGACCCGAAAATGCTTGAGATCAAGAACCTGAAGCTGTCGTACGGAAGCACCCGGATCCTGAACGGCGTCGACCTCTCGGTGAAGCGAGGCGACGTGGTGTCCATCATCGGCCCGAGCGGGACAGGAAAGACGACGCTGTTGAAGTGCATCAACCATCTGGTGAAGCCGGCATCCGGAACGATCGCCTTCGACGATATCAGGATGGATTTCGCGCGCCCGGACAAGGCTGCAGTCCAGGCAATCCGCCTGCGCACCGCGATGGTGTTCCAGCAGTTCAACGTCTTCAAGAACATGACGGTGATCCAGAACGTCATGGATCCGCTCGTCGTCGTGCAGGGCAAGTCGAAGGACGAGGCCCGCAGCATCGCCCTGCAGGAACTCGAAAAGGTGGGCCTTTCAGACAAGCTTGACAACTATCCGTCCCAGCTCTCCGGCGGCCAGCTCCAGAGAACGGGCATCGCGCGTGCGCTGGCGGTCAAGCCGGACGTGATGCTCTTCGACGAGCCGACGTCGTCGCTCGATCCCGAGCTCGTGAACGAGGTTCTGAAGGTGATCAAGGACGTCACGTCATCGGGGATCACCTCGCTGCTCGTCACCCACGAGATGCAGTTCGCGAAGAACATCTCGAACCGCATCGTCTTCATGGATCGCGGCGTCGTCGCAGCCGACGGCAGTCCGGCCGAGATTTTCGACACGCCTTCCAACCCACGACTTGCCCAGTTCCTCAATTCTGAACGTGCAATCCAATAGAGAAAGGATACCAGAAATGACGTCTTCGAGTTCACTTTCCCGCCGCAGCTTCGCCGCCGCCCTTGCCGGCGTTTCCATTGCACTCGCGAGCGCAGGCGCATCCTTCGCCGAGGACGCCGTCCGGACGATCAAGATCGCCACCGCGGCGGAATCGAAACCGCTCTCTTGGGGCGCCATCGGCGTGGAGCCGCAGGGCTACGAGCCGGATGTCCTGAAGGCAATCGACGCCAAGCTGCCTCAGTACAAGTTCGTGATGGAAGGTGCTGCCGACATCGCGCAGGAGACGGGTCTTGCGACCGGCAAGTACGACATCGCGACCGGCGGCTATTACCGAGCGCCCGCACGCGAAAAGCAGTTCCTCATTCCGGAAGCTCCAATCGGCGCCAGCCTGATCAAGATCTACAGCCGCAAGGACAGCGGCATCAAGGAGATGAAGGACCTCGTCGGCAAGAAGATCGTCCCGGTCACGGCAGGCGGCGGCATCTACAAGTTCGCCACCGCGTGGCAGGAGCAGAATCCCGACTCCAAGATCGAAATCACGGCTTCCAGCGCAGGCATCCCGTATCCGGACCGCCTGAAGGAAGTCGAGAACGGCAAGTACGACGCACTGGTCCTGCCATCCAATCTCGGCGAGCAGACGGTGATCGACCAGCAGAAGCTGAACGTCCAGGCGAGCGAGCCGGTCGCGATCAACAACACTTTCGTCCTCATCCATCGTTCAGAGGAGAACAAGGCGCTCGCCGATGGCATCGACAAGGCCCTGAAGGAGCTCAAGGCCGACGGCACGCTCGCCAAGCTGTCACAGAAGTGGTTCGGCGAAGACATCACCACCTACATGAAGTGACGCCGGCTTCGATGCCGGCGACCATGCCCAGGACTGAAAGAAGGAGTGTTCCCAAGTGGACCTATCCATACTGATCCCCGAGCTGCTCTCGGCGTTGCCGCTGACGCTCGCGATCACGTTCACGGCCATGGTCGCCGGCTTCGTGCTGGCGTTGATTGCGACGACGTTCCGGGTGCGCAGGATCCCGGTGATCAGCCAGCTGGCCGATCTATACGTGTCCTACGCGCGGAGCGTCCCCGTCGTGCTCCAGTTGTTCGTCGCCTTCTACGGACTTCCGGTGCTCGTCGGCGTATTCGGCATCGAGGATTTCGTCTCTCCGACGATCGCCGCCATGCTTGGCCTCAGCCTTTACCACGGCGGTTACTTGTCCGAAGTCATGCGGCCGGCATATCTCGCCGTCGAGCGCGGTCAGCACGACGCCGCCGACAGCCTGGGATATACGTTCCGCCAGAAGCTGGCGCGCGTCGTTGCGCCGCAGGCGGTTCACATCGCGCTGCCCGGCTACGGCAACTCCATCATCTACCTCATCCACAACGTTGCCCTCGTCATGTACATCGGCGCGGCAGACGTGATGGCGACCGCCCACCTCGTCATGGAGCGGGACTACAATCAGTACCAGTTCGAAACCTATCTGGTTCTGGCGGTGCTCTACTCCGTTCTGTGCCTGGCCGCATGGCTCGTCGTCCGCTTCTTCGAACTTCGTTCGGCGACGTTCGCGCCAAGCGGCACGCCCGTCAAAGCGCCGCTGATGGCGAGCGTCTGATCGAAGGGGAGACCGCAAAATGTTCGATATCGAAGTTCTTCTTCCCGATCTCTGGGACATCCTGGGAGCGGTTCCACTGACCCTTGCGATGGCGCTGGTGATCTTCGCCTTCTCGACGATCATCGGCAGCCTGTTCGCGATGGTCGAATATCGCCGGATCCCGGTACTCCGCCAGCTCGTCGTCGCCTACAAGATCGCCTTCAAGGGCGTCCCGATGGTCGTCGTCATCTTCCTCGCCTATTACGGTCTCCCGTCGACGCTTCAATTCCTCACCTCGCTTGTCGGTGTCGAGTACAACGGTCATTCGATGCCGAACTGGGTGACGCTGATCGTTGCCCTGACGGCTTGCGTCGCGGCATTCCAGGCAGAAGTCGTCAAGGGCGCCTTGAACTCGTTCGACACCGGGCAGGCCGAGGCCGCGTATTCGCTCGGCTACAAGAAGAGCCAGCTCTTCAGGCGGGTGATGCTTCCTCAGGTGATCGTGGCGGCAATCCCGGATCTGGCGAACTCGTTCATGGTGATCATGAAAGCGCTGTCGCTTGGGTTCGCGATCGAGGTCGTGGATATCTTCGCTCAGTCTCAATTGACCGCCGCGCTGAACTTCTACTACCTCGAAGCCTTTCTCGTCGCCGTCGTGATCTACATGGTAATCGCCTATGTCGTCACCCAGATCGCTGACAGATCGGAGCGTGCGCTCCGAGTGCGGACATGACTTGCGAAGGATGACTGCGGAGACGGGGCTGCCCACAGGATCGTGCTCGCGTGGCGGCAGGCCAGGATCACGAGGTCAGGTCCGAGGCGAAGAAGCAAAGCGGCAAATACGAGGACGCTCAGAATGCCGGCGGCCAAACTGAGAAGCGAGGCGGCTTACGCGCCGCCTGGTGACGAAAACCAAAACAGGCGCTATTCCACCGTAAATGTTCCGGCCCCTTTGGAGTATTTCTTACCTCCAAGCGACTTGATCGTTGCACATTTTTCCTTATCGAACTTCTCGCACATCTTGTTGTCTTTGATGCTCCATGTGCCATTGTAGGTGGCCTTGTCCCCGTCGACAGTCGCTTCAATCGTTCCGTCTGGTTTGTAAGTTGTGACGCCCGATTGCGTCTTTGACTTCCAGTGAATTGGGTGGCCCACCAACTCGCTTTTCAACTGCTCCGCCGTCATGGATGCGGCATATGCACCAGATGCGAAGGCTAGCATAATGAGGCCAGAAACCGTGATCGCTTTCATCGTTCACTCCCTTCTTCCAAAGCGAAGATTGTAACCGCGTTAGAGCACGGCGAATATCTATCCATAAGGGTGACCGGCCACACCAGGCATCGTCATCGGCTACGGCATATCAGGGCTGGTCGTTATTCGCCGGTCTCACAGTGGGCGGTATCATGGCCTATGCGAGCGATGGCGCTGTGGCGTGGCTGCGGCATCAGCTGACGATCAACTGAACTCTCGCCACTCGACTCGCTGCTTTGCCTCAACCGAAAAAACCCGTATTAACTGGGCAAATTTCTAGCAATGGACTTCAGGGGGTGAATAAGCCTCTTTACATCGGCAAGCAAACTCGCTTCTCCGATAATGTTCCGTAGATTCTTTGAAGTATTTTTTTCCTGTTAGTTTGACATTCTCCAAGATAAAGCGCGCAGTGCCTTTGGCCTTGCAGCCGCAAGTCAGGCGTCGCAAACGACTAATTGCCGCCTGACAACAGGAGGACGTCATGTCGTCTACTTACGTCGTCGCTTTTATCCGGCACACTTCATTCGCTCCGTCTCCGAATACCCTCTCAAATCCTGGGTGATCAAGATAGCCGTATTGGTGGGAATGGCGGTGTCGATAGCGATCGTAGTTCACATGTTCATCGGCGCCTAACCAGCCGACGCCCGCCGCATTTATAGGAACTGGCTCCTCGGCCAGTAGCCCCGATCCGTGGAGTAATCAAACGTGCAACTTAGTAATGAAGAGCAACTGCGCCGTCGCGCCTATGCCATTTGGGAACGCCAAGGTTGTCCCAACGGGAAAGACATCGAGATTTGGGACTTGGCGGTGAAGGAGATGAGCGGCCAAGCACCGCCACAGGTCCCCGAAGCGCCGTTTCCCAGACCACAGGAAGAATACCGTCCGCAAAACCCGAAAGGCTAGCGCGGGAGGGGCAGCGGCCGGTGCGTTTGTATCTTGTCCACCGCGCCGCTGAACATCACCCGCAATGCCTTTTCAGCCAAAGCTCTTTCAGCCTGCCTTTGGCGATCAGCGCCAGCTTCCGTTCCTTGATGCACTTCGCGTGCGATCCGATCTCCGGCGTATCGATGCCCGAGACGAACGGAACACCTTCCCTCAGCAGTCGCATATTCTGCCCGTCGCGTTTGACCGTGTCGCCGTCGACCGCCGTCAGCGTGCGGTGGCTTCGTGATCTTTGGGTATGAGAAGTCCAGCGCGGCATTCGGGGGCATCGGCCGGCTTCTGCTCGCAGCGCGCAAAGGAACGGGCCCGTCTATGTCGGGGGAGTGGGAACCGGCTTTAACGAACGTTCCGCGAATGAGCTCCGGACGCAGATGGACAAGCTGACCATCGGCAAGCCCGCGGTCGATACCGGAAGGAAGCGGAACGCAGTCTTCGTCGATCCGAAGCTTGTCGCTGAGACCGAATATCGGGCCTGGACGCATGACGGCAAGCTGCGCCATGCGTCGTTTAAGGGGCTACGCGAAGAGCAAGATAACGCAGCGGTGTATACGGTAAAATGAGGATTTGCGTTTATCCTCGTCTGATCGAAGACGCCTACACCGGTGTGAGGAATAGTATGCTGAAAGCGTTGCTTAACGCGCCCGCGCGATTGTTTTGCGCAGCAGTTTTGGTTCTGTCAGTTAATGGTCTGCGGCAGGCTGCTGCAATGGCGCCATGCCCCGGCCAAAAGGAACTGCTTGCGAAGGCGGAGGTCGTGGTGGAGGCTCGGGTCAAATCACTATCTATCGGCCCTTCTGGTTTGATAGCGGCTGACAAAGATTTCCCGGGCCAGCTGGTTAGAGCGGATTTGGAGATCAAGAAAGTCATCAAAGGAAGGTTCGCTGAAAAGGAGGCGATAGTATACGGCACCGCGTTTCCTCCTGGGCCATTCGATAAGTTGGCCGCGATGGCACTAATCTACGGTTTCGAGGGTCGTGACACGTTCGAATGGGAACTTGCGCGTTTTGACATGGGTGCAGGAATGGCATTTTTCAGGATGAATGACTGCATCTATCACAAGTTCCCGGAACTGGACGTCGGTCCCCGTTGATCGATGGATCACCCGGTCTGCATTCATGCATTCCCTTTCACATCGCCGTCTTTGTCCAGGTCATGCACCGGCAGATAGGTGTTCTTCTCCATCCACTCCCGGACGATATACCTGATGGCGTCCTCCCGAGTCAGCACCAGCTCACTCGAGACATTGCGAAGGGCTTCTTCCATATCGTCGTCGATGACGAGCGACCCGGCATTCCGCACCAACAGGGCGAGCATAATCTGATCTGCCCGGGAAATCTCGGCGATGCGATCGGCGGCGTCATCGAGGAGGGCGGGCCTATCGTGCATGGTCATGGTTTCTCGGCCGCCTGTGGTCCTTCTGAGCCGATTAGCATATCAGAGTGGCGAAGGCACCTACAGAATATGCTAACCTACTGCCTGTCGTCAAAAGCGTACACGTCGTTAATCCGAGGAAGAGGTGGGAGCCGGACCGTTGTCATTACGCACCTCCGCGTGCAATTCTGTCGCGTAGGCTGTTTAGGCAAGGTGTACATGGCGGTAACAACATTCGCATCTCCACCCTGGTGGAGAATTGCAGTTGCACTAATTGTGGTGCCTTTGGTGGCATCCTTGGCATATGCGGTTTACAGCCCCGCCTATCAGGGCCTGCCGGATATGATGGAGCGCGTTGTCCAAACAACTGCAGTGGTCGCGTTCTTCGGTGCGTATCCGCCAACTGTTGTATTGGGAATACCATTGATACTCTATTTCAAGGGACGAATACGGGCATCCCTTGCAAATTGTGCGATGGTCGGTGCCTCCATTGCGACCTTCCCGTGGTTTTGCCTAGCTATATTTTTCGGCCCGGACGAGGCTTACACGAATGATCACATGACCTACCAAAACGGGATGATGACGTGGTGGGGATTGCTGGAAGCAATCGAATTGCTCACAGAAATAGCTGTATTCGGAATTGCCGCCGGTGGACTGTTCTGGTTAATCGCCGCGGCCGGCATCAAAAAACAGCCCGCATCTAAAAAAGTGTTTGAATAGCGGTTCTCGATATCGCCCGATCGCGATCGATCCCGAGTTGCGCAACAGAAGAGCGGCGCGGCGGAGCATGATCTGCAGATCCGGCCGGGAGATGTCTGTCCTTCCCGAGAGAAGGGTGACAGTTCAATACCGGAGACATGGGTAACACACTGAAGAAGGAGGCCACCCGCCCGCCCGGCAGAGCCTTCCTTCAGCAGCAGGCACGTTTCGATGACTTCATCCGCGAATTCAATGAGGAACGCCCACATGAGGCGCTGGAAATGCGGCGTCCGGCAGAGATTTATCGGCCGTCAAACCGTCTCTATACGGGCCTGCCCGAGATCGATTACCCGTTCCACGATCGCGAGGTGCTGGTCACCAATTGCGGACGCATCTGCATGCATCGCAAGAAGATCAATATCTCCACCGTCATGGCAGGACAGAAACTCGGGATCAAGGAAGTCTATGACGGCATTTGGCTGGTCAGCTTCATGCACTATGATCTCGGATATATCGACTTGGAACAGAGAACCTTGCAAACCATCGACAACCCGTTCGGCACGAGGTTGTCACCTATGTCTCAGGAATAAACCGTAACTATGTGTCCAGAATGGACCCTAAGAAGAATGGCGCACCCGACAGGATACGCCACGCGACCAAAAAAACCATTTGAAAACAAATAATTGAGTGCCACCCGTGGACACGGTGTGTACCACTTGGGAGGAGACGGTGCAAGTAGGGGCCTCGCTGTTCTGCAACTGCACGCTGGTGTAAAGTCGTACCCAACAATTGAGTCGGTGTGGCGGGAGCGCGCAGCACAGCATGGACTACGATCTTATCTCTGACGATGACTACGATACTCTGCCATTTGACCCCGAGAAGCGTTTTGTAGCGCTGGAGAAAATCTGCCGCTCGAACATGATGGCGATGATCTCAAACAACACGCCCGACGTCTATGACTCATGACCTGCCACTGAACTTTCATCCAGCTGCGATTGGAGCCTCGGGGGTTTTGAATACGCCAAGTGGCGCGGTGTGAGCAACCGGCGGAAACGCGAAGCTTTCATCTTGCGCAGCGTTGGAGCCGGTT